>NZ_JBAWSW010000028.1:0-37788 GCF_037104745.1 Bacillus sp. FJAT-53060 | reverse complement strand
CTAAAGCCACTACTTCTAATTGATTTCTTCTCTCTTCTTCACGTTTCGATAACATGTTCATCCCCCGCAGAATTGTGTTATTACCCTTATTATACAAAAAAGCTTGTAGACTTTGTCTACAAGCTGACTCATCTCTATAGATGAGCCTTTTCCGTATCATGCCAGTAGCTGCAAATAAGAAGAGTCGTTTTCCTCTTCAATTGCCTGTACAATCATCTGCGCATGTGAGGCGTCTGTGACACTGTTTAACTTTTGCATGATGTCTACTTTCGATAAAGCGTGTCCCGGTGCTCCCCGCGGAATATCGACCCGCTTGCTGATGGTAGTGCCGTCAGATAATGTGAGCTTCACAATCGTAAAGCGTCCTTTTGGAACGGCATCAGGATGGGATTCCACCGTATGATCATATTCTCTGTTGACCCGCTTCATCCATGTCCGCAGCTCAGGTGAAATGGCTTTTTTCGTAAAGGCAGCTAGTGAAAAAGTGTATCCAAACACCGCAAGTGCGATGACGTACTCGACACTGAATCGTCCTTCTTCTCCAGTCAAAGGCGTCCGCTCAGTGAGTGCTGCATCTCCGCCAGGTGGAAAAATGACATCTACCTGTTCAATCTGATCCCGTAAGGATGCCCGCTCTTTCACCAAAGACTCAATTGCATCTGCTGCATGGTGTGCAGCTGAGCAGAATGGATAAACTTTGAACCATAACCCTGGCGATACAATGCGCCACGTAACGCCATAGCCTTCTAGCAATCGTCTTTCCGCCAGTTCCTGATCTCCATAGAGTGAAAAGAAACCATTCTCCCCATCAAGAACCGAGTCACTTCCGCCAAAACCTAAACAAGCTACATCCATTGACCACACGGCTGTTTTAGCGGCTAAGCCTGCTTGTAATGGCTTCATATGAGTTCCAAATTGCTTTCGCATTCCGGCTGATTGCGCACCAGCAAAGCCGATCGCTTTCGTCAGCTCTTCCTGAGAGACATTTTTTAAATAGCCAATGGCACATACTGCCGCAATGGCTCCGAGTGTTCCCGTATTATGCCACCCTCGCTCGTAATGCGCCTTGCCGATGGATTCACCGAGCCTTGCCATCACTTCGACGCCAGTTATATAGGCGGCTAAAAATCGGTCGCCATAACTTTCACCTGCTGTGAGCTGCGAAAGCAAAGCCGGGACGATGACTGCACTTGGATGTCCTCTGACATCTGAATGCACATCATCATAATCAAGAGCATGGATGAGGTAGCCGTTTAGCATCGCTGCTGATTGTCGGCTGACCTTCTTCCCTTGTCCAATGACGGGAATTTGAGCTGCTCCGCCTTCTTCTTCCACAAGCGTCATCAGCATCTGATGACCTTCATCCTCTTTAGCAGCAAACGCTGCTGCCGCAACGTCTAACAGACCGTTTTTAGCCATTTGTATGCCCTGTCGATCTTGCAGAGGATCAGCTGACAGCACAGCCTCTGCTAGCTGTTTCGTTAGTTCCATGATCGTGACTCCAATGCCCGTACCGCAAGCTCGGCAAAGAAAGCTGCGGCAACTGGAAGCGCGTCTTCATTTAACGTAAAGGCAGGGTGGTGCCACTCCTCGGTGCCGCTTGTCCCCATCCATACAAAAAAGCCTGGAATGCTCTCTTGATAAAGGGCAAAGTCTTCTCCGCCTGGTGACTGCTCTGCCTGCGATACTGTGAGATCAAGCGCACCAGCCGTTTCTTCTACCACCTTTGTCAGCCGCTCATCATTCATCACAGAAGGCAAATAAGGATGCCATCTCACTTCTGCCTTAGCTCCAAATCCTTCTGCAATTCCGCTCACGATTTGTTTCATGAGATCTGGAATCATCGCTCTTACTTGCGGCTCAAACGTTCGAACAGTTCCTTCCATTTTGACAAGGTCAGGTATCACATTCCATGACGTACCGCCTTGAATACATGTGATGCTGACAACCGCATGATCCAAGGAGCTAATGCGGCGGCTGACAATTTGCTGAAGGGCGCTTGTGATCTGCCCGCTGATGGCAATTGGGTCCACTGTGTGATTCGGAATTCCTGCATGACCACCCGTTCCTTTAATATCGATTTCAAATCGATCGACACTAGCCATTAACGCCTTTTCTCTGATGCCGATGGTGCCAACTGGCAGGTCAGGTTTATTGTGCATACCGAAAATCGCATCAACCCCATCTAAAACTCCTGCCTCTATGACGTGTTTTGCCCCTTGAGCGACTTCCTCAGCCGGTTGGAACAAAATGCGAACCGTTCCCTTAATCTTGTGTTTACGATCGTTTAATAAGACGGCCGCACCAAAAATCGAAGCCGTATGGAAATCATGACCGCATGCATGCATTTTTCCCGGTACCTTTGAAGAAAATAGTTCGCCAGATGCTTCTTCAATCGGAAGTGCATCAATATCGGCTCTAAGAGCAATCGTTGGTCCCTCTTGTTCTCCTTTTATTTCACAGACAACCCCTGTTTGAAGAGCAGGGACATCACGTACAGTGATCCCTTCCTCTTCTAACCAGCGGCGGAGTTTCTTTGTCGTTTCATATTCTTCAAATGACAATTCTGGATGTTCATGAAGCGCTCTGCGAATGTTAATTAAACGTTTGTTTAAGGCTTCATTTCCAATTGATTTCACTAGACATCCACCTCTCTTAAGAAATAAAAAGCAGCTTATGCTTCTTCAGACGCTGCTTCTTTTTGGATAAATCGTTTTGTTCGTTCATTCTTCGTTTCATCAAACAATTGTGCTGGCGTCCCTTGCTCGATAATATGACCATCTGCCATAAAAATCACATGGTCTGCCACTTCTCTTGCAAACGCCATTTCATGTGTAACGATGATCATGGTCGTTTCTTGAATCGCAATGGATTTAATGACTTGAAGCACGCCTGAGACTAACTCTGGATCTAGTGCTGACGTCGGTTCATCCAGCAAAATGGCATGAGGATCGACCGCTATCGCACGGGCAATGCCAATCCGCTGCTGCTGTCCGCCAGATAACGTGACCGGATAGCTGTCAGCTTTTTGTTCTAGCCCTACCTTCTTCAGCAGCTTCATCCCGATCTCATTCGCCCGCTGTTTGGTCATTTTTTTCGTCAAAAGAAGTGACTCTATAATATTTTGTAAGGCTGTCTTGTTTTTAAATAAATTATAGTTTTGAAACACCATGGCCGTTTGTAGACGCAGGTGAATCGCTTCTTTACGTGTATATTTGGACGCATTCAGCTTCGCATCGCCAATTTCAATCGTGCCTTCATCTGGCGTTTCTAATAAATTTAAGCAGCGCAGCAATGTTGACTTACCGGAGCCAGAAGGTCCGATAATGGCCACAACCTGCCCTTTTTGTACGTCAAGGTCAATGCCGTCTAAGACGACAAGGTCGTCGAATGATTTCTTCAAATTGGTGAGCTTGATCATGTCCACACCTCCTTAATTCCGGTAAGGTTTGCTGATTTTTCGTTCATATACGTCTTGCAGGAAGCTATAAATCATCGTAAGCACCCAGTACACAATCCCAACGGCTAAATAGGTTTCAAAGTATTTATAATTGGCCGATGCAATCATCTTCCCTTGTGCAAACATTTCTGCCACCCCAATAGTAAAGGCAAGAGAGGTTTCTTTTAATAGACCAATAAAGGTATTCCCCGTCGCTGGAATGGCATTTCTGACTGCCTGCGGGAAAATAATCCTCACGTAAGACTGCCATCTTGTCATGCCGACTGATAAACAGGCCTCTAGCTGCCCTTCATCCACAGAGTTAAGAGCAGCTCTAAAAATTTCTGCTAAGTACGCTGAGTTTTTAATACTTAATCCAATAATGACCGCTGTTAAGGCATCCATTGAGGTCATCGCAGGAAATAGCTGTGGAAGACCAAAATAAATGAGAAAGAGCTGAACCAAGGTTGGAACCGCTCTAAAAAAAGAAATATACAGCTTGGCAAATGGGTATAGGACAGGTATCCGGTTTTTTGTAATGAGAGCGAATACCACCCCAATGATAATGGCAAATACCATGGAGACAATCGCCATGAAGATCGTTATCGGCAAGTATTGAATTAAGGTCGGAAAAACTGTCACCATATACTGCCAATCAATTTTATTCATGTCTACTGTTCACCACCGCTGTCTTTATTTTTTAATCGTCACTGTGACATCGTCTTTGAAATATTTTTCAGACAAATTCTTAAGTGTCCCGTCTTCTCTTAATTCTTTGATCGCTTTGTTAAATTTTTCTTTTAGTTTGTCATGCTGTTCATCTTTGGCAAATGGGTAGCCCACTTCTTCATAAACAATTGGGTTGCCTACAATTTTCAGTGGAAGGCCTGTTTTTTCAATTTGAGCAAGTAATACACTACGTCCGTTTACGTAAGCATCCACACGGCCATTTGCGACTTCATTTAATACGCCGTCTTGCGTTTCATATGTTTTGATATTGATTTTCTTATCTGGGTCTTTGCTCTCGAGGTTTTTGGCATGGTTTGAGCCAAGAATCGTCGCAACTGTTTTTCCTTTTAAATCGTCAAGATCTTTAATGTCGTTGTTGTCCTTTTTCACAATGATTTGAGTTCCTGCGTAAGCGTACGTATCTGTAAAATTGAACGTTTGTTTGCGCTCATCTGTGATCGCTACTTGGTTTGAGACAGTATCCAATTTACCAGATGTGAGCTGCCCCATCAGTCCGCTAAATTCACTTAGCTGCCAGTCTAGTTTATATCCTAGTTTTTTCGCAATTGCTTCTGTCACTTCGACATCGAATCCAACAAGCTTGCCATTTTCTTTATAAGCAAACGGATAGCTTTGTCCTGTAGCGCCTACTTTTAATACTTTTTCGTCTTCTTCTTCACTTTGATTGTTGCCGCCGCAAGCTGCTAAAACCGCAAGCATTGCTACAAATAGAACGATTAGCCACTTTTTGTTTTTCATGATCGTGAACCCTTCTTTCCTCTTATAATTGTGCAATATCTGTTCTTATTTGTTTTTTAAAATAAACCGTGATATGACCCTTGCCTAAATCCTTTTCTCCTACTCTGACGTAGCCTTTGCGCTCATACATGTCCATGAGCCACGGATGCTTATCAGCTGTACCGAGGGACACATACGGTATCTTCAGTGTATCCCTTAGCACTTCGGATTCAACCCATTCCAGCAAGGCTGAGCCTGTGCCCTTTTTAGCCGCTGGTTCTGAGGCAAACCACCATATGTGCGGAACGCCGAACGGTCCTGGCTGCTCTCCCCAAGGCATACGAAGCGATAAGGTGGATAGAAGCTCACCGTTTTCTTCCATGAGATAGCAAAGATTCTTTTGTACATTTTGCTGAACAAGGGCGAAATCTGCATGTGCCGCTTGGAACTGGATGCCGAGCTCACGAATCGGCTCATAGGCTCTTGTTGTTAGCTCAAGCAGTGCCTCTATATCTACCTCTGTTGCCAGACGAAAAGTGTATCCCAACGTTTGTCACCTCATCCTGATGTCGTGTAACGATTTTTTGGCTGCTTTAATCCGAGATTTTCTCGTAAGGTTTGTCCTGTATAATCTGTTTTGAATAAGCCTCTTTCCTGAAGGATTGGAACGACACGATCTACGAATACATCAAATCCCTCTGGTAATAGGGGTGGCATGACGTTAAAGCCATCTGCCGCTTCTTCAGTGAGCCATGTTTCCATCACATCTGCTAGCTGCTCAGGAGTTCCAATGAAAATATGATGACCACGAGATCCTGCAACAGATTGGTAGAGCTGGCGAATGGTCAGGTTGTCCTTTATCGCCATATTCATCACAAGATCAAAACGGCTTTTCACCGCATTTGACGTGTTTGGATCAATCTTTGGAAGCGGACCGTCTAATGGATACTGCGTGAGGTTAATACCACCTAAGTAGTTTTGTAAAATGCTAAGGCCAATCTCTGGAACAATCAACTCTTGTAATTCTTCATACTTCGCTTTTGCTTCTTCCTCTGTATCGGCAATGATTGGGAAGATACCTGGCATGATGCTAACATCCTCTCTAGCACGTCCAGCAGCCTCTACTTTCCCTTTTAAGTTTTGATAAAATTCCTTCGCCTTGTCGAGATCGTTTTGCGCAGTGAAAATGAGCTCAGCCGTTTTAGCTGCAAGTTTTTGCCCATCTTCGGAAGACCCTGCTTGAATGATCACTGGCTGACCTTGCGGCGTGCGTGATACGTTGAGTGGGCCCCGTACAGAGAAGAACTCACCCTTGTGCTGCAACTCATGAAGCTTACTAGTCTCGAAGAATTCTCCCGTTTCTTGGTTTCTCACAAGTGCATCCTCTTCCCAAGAATCCCAAAGACCTTTGACGACATCTACGAATTCTTCTGCTCGCTCATATCGTTTGTGGTGCGCTAAATGCTCTTCTCCACTAAAATTTTTCGCTGTTTCTTCAATAGAAGATGTGACAACATTCCATGCCGCTCTGCCGCCTGATAAATGATCGAGTGAGGCAAACTGTCTCGCAATATGGAATGGCTCACTGTATGTAGTGGATGCTGTTGCTGCTAAACCAATTGTAGAGGTAGACTCTGAAATTGAAGAAAGCAGTGTGAGCGGTTCAAATCTCGTTAATACATTCGGATGAGAGGTTTCGTTAATGGATAAGCTGTCGGCTAAAAAGAGCAGATCCAGCTTTCCTTCCTCTGCCTTTTTCGCTAATTGTTTAAAGTAATCAAGATTCATGGCTGCATCTGGTACTGCATTCGGGTGTCTCCAAGAGGCGACATGATGCCCAGTTCCTGCGATAAATACGCCTAGCTTGAGCTTCCGTTTTGGCTGTGACACTTGTTCTTCATCCTTTCTATATCCTACTGTATCAAGCTGAGATCCTCAAAAGATACATTTTTCTGATTGAATTAATCGGTTTTATCCATAAAAAAAGGGCGAATGTTGCGAAAAATGAAAAATAATTATTACTATATGCCCTTTTTACATGATTGTCAACCGCCTTCTAAACCACCAAAATAAGGGATTTTTATTAACTTTTACGGTGTGTCGATTTCAATATTTCCGATGAGCCGGTCACTTGTATGTGTCATCAATTGACTACGCTCCAGCATGTTATGAGCAATAACAGAATGAGTGGAAGACATTGTGCGGATGGCGATCGCTTTTTGAGGAGATAGATTGATGATGTTATTCCGCAGTACACGTGCTAAGGTGGCTTGGTCAATAAAAATCGCCGTTGGCTGTCCTATTGAACGATTTAAATAAAAGCGGTTATCTCCGATTTGTGGTGAACCATTTTTAATGTACATCACAACATATAAGGATGTTCTTCAAAGGAATTATCTTTAATCTCTAATGACCCTGTCGTGCTGCTGTAGACCGCGTAGTTTTGATAATGCTTAAATCGATTCCGCCATATGAAAGCCTTTGCATTCCCAGTGACGCTAATGGTATACGAGGACGTGAGCTGCGATTGTCCTTCTTGAATAAAGTGATTGCCGTTGATCCCTGCTTCCCCTTCCTGCACCCATATCCCTCTGCTGAATTAAGGATATTCGTTCCTCTCACCATTGCTGCATCGATGACAGAGTAGATTGTATTGTTTGAAAAGACGACACTATCCGATTGATAGATACGCAGTGATGCACTTCTCAGTCGTGTATTCGTCCCTGATTCAATATGATTCCCTTCAATTAAAATGCGATTGGCCATATAAACAGACACAGCCGCATCTTCAAAAAGACTGATCTTATTGCCTGTAATATGAACACTGTCTCCCCTCACATCAATGCCTTTCTCAAACCCATCAATCATATTGCCAATAATAATCACATTGTTTTCCGTTTGACCAAGCGAGACACCTAAGCTCGTTATCCCTGCTTTTGACACGCCCCCTCCCACTGCACGGATTAAATTGTTTGCAATGATCGTTTCTGTGGCGAAGCCATAGGAGATGCTACTATCTGTTTGATTGCCTTCAATGATCACACCATAGCCGTTGAAATTATAGATGGAGCTTGCATCACCCCCTCTGACAATGTTGTTTCGGATTTGAATATTCAGCGGTTTCTCCAAATTAATCGCATTTTCTCCGTATCCTTCAATATCAATCCCCATTTTCGGTTCCACCCCGTTTACCCCTGCCCTTTCAAGCAAACAGTCCTCGACAATGACACCATTGCAGCCTGTAATCGATATATTGTTTCGTCGTGAATCCGTAATTGTACAGCCGGTTCACTTTAATCACCGCATCTGACCCCATCTCAATAAAAATATGACTTGGCACCCGTATGCCTGCACACCGGAAAGGAAAAAATGTAATCACCTCTGTACAACGCATCTACTAGATACGTTCCACTCGGTAGCCAGACATGAGAGTAGCCCTGTGCTTTCGTCCATTCTAAGCATTTGTTTAGATTAGCCGTACAGTCTGTTTTTCCGTCGGCAATCACGCCAAAATCCAATACATTCACAACAGTTTTTTAGATCAGAATCATTTAATTCCCCCAACTTAAACCCCTCCTTTTCACACATGTTCTTTTGTCATTCTATGCATGTGCAAAAGGTTTGGTTGTACAATACTTCAAATTTTATATAAATTATTTGAGGATAACTTTCTGATCATTTTCACTTGAATGAATTTTCATTTTTTGAGTCTTTAAGCCTATTGAACTAATATTTCCCTGTTTTAGAATAGTTTTATATTGATACAAGAATATCATGTTTCTCATATCTCTTTTTTTAAGAAAGGATCTATGCCATGTCTACAATTGATCACGATAAAATTGTTAAAAGTGTGCCTCAAAAAGGGTTTTTTGGACATCCTAAAGGACTTTATACACTGTTTTTCACTGAATTTTGGGAGCGTTTTTCTTATTATGGCATGCGTGCACTACTTATTTATTATATGTACACAGAGGTGACAAAAGGCGGTCTTGGCTTTGACCAGACCACAGCCAATTCGATCATGTCTGTCTACGGTGCCCTTGTCTATATGTCAGGAATTATTGGTGGGTGGCTCGCCGACCGGGTATTCGGTTCTTCCAGTACGGTCTTTTATGGCGGGGTCTTCATTATGCTTGGTCATGTCATTTTGGCACTGCCAAGCGGAGCAACAGCACTCTTTATTAGTATGGGGCTGATTATTATTGGAACAGGTCTCCTGAAGCCGAACGTCTCAAACATTGTCGGTGACCTGTATACAAAAACGGACCCTCGCAGGGACTCTGGGTTTAGTATTTTCTACATGGGGATCAACATGGGTGGTTTTATTGCCCCATTAATTGTCGGAACACTCGGTCAAAAAGTGAATTTCCATCTTGGTTTCTCACTCGCTGCCGTTGGTATGCTTGTTGGACTGATTACGTTTGTGATCACGAAAAAGCCGAATCTTGGTCTTGCCGGCACTTATGTAACAAATCCGCTATCAGCAACTGAACGCAAGAACTTCAAAATTTTCGGAACATTGATTGTGCTTGTGCTCGCTGTTTTTGCTGTCATTGGCATTCAAACAGGAGCGATCACTATTAATCTATTCACTTGGTTTGTCAGTGTCCTTGGCGTCCTCATTCCAGTTGTTTATTTTATTGTGATGTATTTCAGTAAAAAGACGAGTGCAGTGGAGCAATCCAGGGTACTCGCTTATATTCCATTGTTCCTTGCTGCGGTGATGTTCTGGGCGATTCAAGAACAAGGTTCAAACATTTTAGCCACATATGCGGATCAACGAACAAATTTGAATTTCCTTGGGATGACACTAGCCTCTTCTTGGTTCCAATCATTGAACCCGATCTTTATTGTGCTGCTGTCCCCTGTGTTTGCTTGGCTATGGGTCAGACTTGGTAAGAAACAGCCGTCTACTCCGATCAAGTTCTCACTCGGCCTTCTGTTTGCAGGGTTATCCTTCATCGTCATGATCATTCCTGCATACATGTCTGGTCCAAACACATTGGTGAGCCCATTATGGCTCGTTCTAAGTTTCTTCCTTGTTGTGATCGGAGAGCTTTGCTTGTCACCAGTTGGGCTGTCAGCGACAACCAAGCTTGCACCTTCTGCTTTCTCAGCGCAAACGATGAGCCTCTGGTTTCTTTCAAATGCAATGGCACAGGCAATCAATGCGCAAGTGGTCAAACTGTTTGATAAAGTACCAGAAACCGTCTATTTCGGTATCATCGGCCTCATCGCTATCGTCTTATGTGGTGTCATGCTGCTGCTTTCACCCGTCATTAAGAAAGCGATGAAAGGCGTACATTAAATCAAAAAAGAAGCCTTCCGATGGGGTGGGCTTCTTTTTGTTGGTTTAAAAACGAATCTCATCATCTCCATGGATTTGCAGCTTGAGCGGTTCACTTTTCACCTGATGTTTTTTCACATAGCGATGATAGACGACATAACCAATAATCATGAGTGGTACGCCGACATATAACCCGATACGCTGCTCCGGATCAAAGGCAAGGCTGATCAAAACAATCGAATTCAGCGTGATAGCAATGATCGGCAGGACCGGATAAAGGGGTGTTTTAAATTTTAAGTTTTCCAGCTTTCCGCCCGCTTTCACGTACTTTCGTCGGAAAAGAAGCTGTGATAATGTAATCGTGATCCAGCCAGCCTGGGCACTCATGCCGGCAATTGAAACAATCCAGACAAAGACGGTTTTCTCTGCAAAGAACCCAGATAATAGCGAAATGCCTGTAAACAGAAAAGTAAGTAGCAAAGCATTCATCGGAATACCGCGCTGATTCACTCGTCTGAACGCCTTTCCTGCCATTCCTTCCTTCGATAAGGAATACAGCATTCTCGTTGAAGCATACAAGCCAGAGTTTGCAACAGATAATAAAGCGATGATAATAACAAAGTTCATGATGTCTGCCGCATAAGGAATCCCCGTTCTCTCAAACACGGTGACAAATGGGCTTTCGAGTACACCTGCTTCCTTCCAAGGCACCATACCCGCTAATACGAAAACAGATAAGACAAAAAAGATGAGTGTACGCCAAACCGTTTGGTGAATAGAGCGAGGTACAGTTTTCTCAGGATTTTCGCTCTCACCTGCCGCAATTCCGATCAGCTCTGTCCCTTGGAACGAAAAGTTCACCGTGATCATTGTGACAACAACGGCGAGCAAGCCATTCGGAAACAGCCCATCACTCACGAAATGACTGAAGTAAGGAGCCGGTTCCCCGCTCGTCGTTTGAATCAAGCCAAACATTGCAGCTCCGCCTACACCAATAAATAATAAGATAGCGATAATCTTAATGGTTGAAAAGAAAAATTCCGACTCCCCGAACGCTTTCGCTGACCTGGCATTTAATAAGAAAAGACACAACCCAAATATCAAACACCAAATCCACACATCCACTTGCGGGAGCCAGCGCCTCATTAGCTGTCCTGCTGATAAAAATTCAAGTGCGACTGTTGCCGCCCAGCCAAGCCAATAAATCCAGCCAACAGCAAAGCCTGCTGCAGGACTGACAAATTTGGTTGCATACGTATGAAACGACCCAGACACAGGAAGTGCGACTGACAGCTCCCCAAGACACAGCATGGTTAAATACATAATCAATCCGCCCACAATATAAGAAAGAACGGCTCCAACTGGCCCTGCTTGTCCAATCGTATAGCCCGTTCCTAAGAAAAAGCCTGTCCCAATGACACCGCCAAGTGAAATCATAAATAAATGGCGGGAAGTCATCGTCCTTTTCAATTGTTCAGGCTGATTTTGTCCAACATCCACAATGATGCCCTCCTTCTTATAAGATGCTGTGTTATCAAAACGTGTCTCCATGTGATTCATTCCATTTCAAAACAACCTACTAATTATACATCTTTTATCATAAATATGCTTCCTTCTATCGTCACTTTCACAAAGACTTTATTTTAGTAATGTTCGCACAAATAAAAGGTGATAGACTTTCAAGACGATTGAAGTTTGAAAGAAAAGGGTTGAAGGCATAAAGTTGGTGGGATTCGCTCAAGATAATTTCAAGGCTTTACTTTTAGGTTGCTTCTCTGTATGATCAATGTTGTAAATACCAACAAGAAAAGTGGGGAATAAAATGAAAAAAATGTTCTTTGCCATTATTTTAGGGGCTAGTGTTGCATTGATCACTGCATGTGGATCAACTACAAACGACAACGCTAATAAACAATCTGAGTCGAAGGAATCAGGTGACCTGTGGAAATCTATTCAGGATAAAGGCGTATTAACAATAGGTACAGAAGGTATTTATGCTCCCTTCACATTCCATGACAAAAAGACAGATAAATTAACTGGCTATGATGTAGAGGTCATCACAGAAGTAGCAAAACGCCTTGACTTAAAACCAGAATTCAAAGAAACACAATGGGACAGCATGTTTGCTGGATTGAATTCAAAGCGTTTTGACGTGGTAGCGAACCAAGTTGGTAAAACTGGACGTGAAAATCAATATGATTTCTCTGATAAATACACAACATCTCAAGCGATTGTTGTGACAAAATCAGATAACAACGACATTAAGAAACTATCTGATGTCAAAGGAAAAAAAGCAGCACAATCGTTAACAAGCAACTACAATAAACTAGCCACAGATGCTGGTGCTAAGATTGAAGGCGTTGAAGGTCTTGCTCAATCCATTCAATTGATCCAACAAGGACGTGCTGATCTGACGTTTAATGACAAATTGGCTGTATTGAATTACTTGAAAACAAGCGGTAACAAAAGCCTAAAAGTTGCATTTGAAACAGGAGATCCTCAAGAAACCTATTTTGTGTTCAGAAAAGGCAGCGGCGAAGTCGTTGACAAAGTGAATGGTGCATTAAAAGAAATGAAGAAAGACGGTACACTCGCTAAGATTTCTAAGAAATGGTTTGGTGAAGATGTTTCAAAATAATATCCTAGGAGTCGTCATTCCGTGGAATCTTCTGCAGCAATCTTTCTGGCCAATGGTGATGCAAGGAATTTATTATACAATTCCCTTGGCCATCATTGCCTTTATTATTGGTCTTTTTATCGCACTTGTAACAGCTCTTGCTAGAATGTCTAAGATCAAAGCGCTCAGATGGATTTTTTCCATTTATGTATCGGCCGTTCGTGGAACGCCGCTTTTTGTGCAATTGTTTATTATTTTCTATTTCTTTCCGACATTTAATATCACACTTGATCCATATCCAAGTGCCATTATTGCTTTTTCATTAAACGTAGGTGCGTATGCCTCGGAAATTATCCGAGCATCCGTCCTTTCTGTTCCAAAGGCACAATGGGAAGCTGGTTATTCCATTGGGATGACTCAGCGCAAAACGCTCGTCCGTGTCATTTTACCGCAGGCTGTTCGTGTATCGATTCCACCACTATCTAATTCATTTATTAGCCTAGTGAAGGATACGTCCCTTGCTTCCCAAATCCTCGTCGCAGAGCTTTTCCGTAAATCACAGGAAATTGCTGCGGCGAACTTGGATCAAATTTTGTTCGTTTATATGGAAGCAGCTTTGATCTATTGGATAATCTGCTTCATTCTATCGCTCGTGCAGAACCAAATTGAAAAACGACTTGATCGATATGTCGCAAGGTAAGGAGGGAACGACATGCTAACAGTCAAAGGCTTAAACAAATCCTTTGGTGAAAATGAGATATTAAAGTCGATTGATTTTACGATCAACAAAGGGCAGGTTGTAGCCATTTTGGGTCCATCAGGTTCAGGAAAAACAACGATGCTTCGCTGTTTAAATGCACTTGAAACACCAAATGGCGGCTCCTTTACCTTCGATGATTTCTCGATTGATTTTTCAAAAAAGATTAAACCAGCTGACCTGCTGAAGCTTCGTCGTAAGTCGGGAATGGTGTTTCAGGATTATCACCTGTTTCCACACCGCACAGTTCTTGAAAATGTAATGGAAGGTCCTGTCCAAGTACAGCGCCGGACGAAGGAAACGGTTCGAAAAGAAGCCATCCAACTCTTACAAAAGGTTGGGCTTGAAGATAAAAAAGATCTTTACCCATTCCAGCTGTCAGGCGGACAAAAGCAGCGTGTCGGCATTGCCCGAGCACTAGCTATTCAGCCAGAGCTTATGCTTTTTGATGAACCAACTTCTGCGCTTGACCCTGAGCTTGTCGGGGAAGTCTTAAAGGTCATGAAGGATCTGGCCAAAGAAGGCTGGACCATGGCGGTTGTCACACATGAAATCAAGTTTGCCCAAGAAGTGGCGGACGAAGTGATTTTTATTGATGGCGGTGTCATCGTCGAACAAGGTCCTCCAGAAGAAATTTTCAAACGACCGAAGGAAGAACGAACAATGCAATTCTTAAACCGGATTTTGAATTCAGTATGATCAAAAAGGCTGTTCTCACGTGATGAGAGCAGTCTTTTTCTATCTTTTTTGTGCAAAAATCACAGAATATTTTAGACCATCGTGATCCCGCCGTCACTTTATGCTTTTATTGAAAAGGATGCTTCGCACGGTGTTCGTCAAATGGTACAATAAATGTAAAAAAAATTGAGGTTCATTATGAAGATTTTCGCTATCCAATTACAACAATTAGATGAAATAGATGCACGAAAACAAATAGATCAACTGAAGCCCTTTGTGTCACCTGAAAAGCGCGTAGCGGCTGAGCGTTTCCGTTTTCTGATTGATGCAAGAAGAACGCTGTTAGGTGACGTGCTGATTCGTCAAATGATTCATGATATGTACGATCTGCCTATCGATCAGGTCGTTTTTGAAACAGAAGGGAATGGCAAGCCTGTTGTCCAGCAAGTCCCTTCCTTTCATTTTAATCTTTCTCACTCTGGCGATTGGGTAGTGTGCGCAGTAGATGATGCACCCGTTGGCATCGATATTGAGGAAATGAAGCCCGTTGATCTAGCGATTGCCAAGCGATTTTTTTCAGCTGATGAATATCAGGATTTACTTTCACAGCCAGTGGAACGGCAAGAAGCCTACTTCTTTCATCTTTGGTCAATGAAGGAGGCCTTTATCAAGCTGACCGGACAGGGATTATCCTACGGGCTCTCGTCCTTTACAGCCCGTCTGTCAGAAGATGGACAGCCTACTTTGACATTACCTGATCATGAAGCCCCTTGCTTTGTCCAAACATACTCACTTGATCCTGCCTATCAAATGGCCGTATGCACGAGAAAGCCTGTTGCGGCTGAGAGCGTAGAGACATTCACTTGCAGAGAGGTTCTGTCCCGTCTCTAATAACGTGTGATTTGCTGAAGTGCCGTCTTTAGCAAATCCACTCCACGTGTTAATTGCTCTTCTTCACATGCCAGATGTTACAACAGTTAATCAGTTGCTAATTTTAGAAAATGTATGTTCTGTCAATTATGACAACTCATTAAAATAAATCTGAATTTTATGTTTAACTAAATGAAATACAGTATTAAAAAACTATTTATTAAAATTCCTTTTTGTGTATAATATGGATATATAAGTAAGGAAGGGGGTGTTAAATATGGAAATAGGATTAAAAAACAGATTTTTTGCTTTTTTAGGCTTGAGTCTTGTTTTTACTCTAACTTTAACAACTTTGATTTTATTGATTCTTGAACCAGTTACACCTTTTGCAAATCTAGTAGCAAACTATCCTCAAATACCTGGTTGGGCATTAACTTCTATTAGTGCAATTCTAAATGCAGCTGGTACAGTTGGTGCTATCGCTGCTGTCTTAGGAACTTTTGGACTTGGTGCTATTGCTTCTCTAGTAATTAGTTATGCTAGAAAACATGGAGTGAAATACGCTATTTCTTTCTAAAAATTATTTAATAGAGAAGGTGTAACTACCTTCTCTATACATCTTTTAAAATGGAAGTGTTATAAATGCATAAATATTTAACATACACAAAAATCTTGTTAATCAACGATTTAAGAAGACATCAACGTAATAACACTCTCATTTTTGTATTATTTGCTTTCTTATACATAATCACACCCCTATTACTAGGTGTATTAACTACTTATTTCGTTAAAAATTTATCAATAATCTATCTATCATTCTTCATCTTAATGTTAACAGTAAATATTGATAAGAGTTTGATGAGAATCCTTTTCTCTTCAGATAAAAAACAGATGGCTATTTTAAAAATTCATCTAGATCAGTACATTTTCGGCAAAGACATGAGCAAGTTTTTCAGTATTATTGCAGGTTTATTTTTCTTCTTTTTAGGGTCTTACTTAACAAATTTAAGTATAAACGGGTATAACGAATCTATTACATTAGCAGCTTTGGGCGTCACTTCTTTCATTTTAGGGTATCTACTTAGATTACATGTCTTGTTACTTCTTTCAAATCCTAAATTTTTTGCAATTTCATCAACAATTGGGTATATAACGACAGGTCTCGTTGCAATTTGGGTATTCACTGTATACAAATTCAATTTATTAACAAACCCTTTACCTCGTTATTCAATTTATATTATTTTCATCTTCACATTCATTAGTTTACTGTTAGTTAAAAATTGGAAATTAAATATTCGTAATGTACCAATTTTTTATTTTCATAAAAAAACTAAAGAAAAACAAAAAGGAACATCTAGAAAGTTTAATCATATTTTGTTTTATGAAATTACACTCCTAATGAGAACCCCACCTATCCAATGGTCTGTTTTACTTTTTATATTAACCATATCTGGGGGGTTATTTGGTCTAATTCTTTATGGTGTTAATACAAACCAACTTGAAACACCGAATATAGAAAATGATTTTTTATTTATTTTTAGTGTGATTTTCCCTATGATTCTTATATCAAACGCAATACAATCTTATGTTTCTTTTGATATTGACGGTCCAATTCTCCCTTTAAAACAAAAATTACCTAATTTGGTAAAAAACAAAATTAAAGTTAAAATTATTTTATCTATCATACTACATTCGTTTTTTTGTATTTTATATACCATTTTTTCTAGTTTTACAATACGTTTAGATCAGCCTGTTTTCGTGATAATTACTTTAATAAACACTAGCATTCTAATCGCTATTTGCACTGTCGGTTCAACTATTTTATTTCCTTATTTTAAATGGGAGTTTGTTTATCAAGTGCCAAGTTCCCTAAGTAAATTGACTTTAAATATTTGCTATGGTTTTATTTTAGCTTTATCAGTTATCTCCACAAATAGCACAGTGTATTTCATTGTGACAAATACAGTTATGATCGCTAGTACAATTATAATTGTATCTTTAATACTTACATTTTGGGATAGAACAATACATAAAAACTATAAATCTTTTAAAACATTATTTGAGTGAGGGATTGTATGTTATCAGTTCATAATCTAACCAAAGAATACAAACAATCTAACTTTAAAGTCATGATTAATGAAATGCATTTCAAAGAAGGTTCAATTATTGGACTATTAGGTAAAAACGGTGCTGGAAAAACTACTATTTTAGAAATGATAGCTGGATTAATAAACCCAGATGAAGGTCAAATATTAATAAATAATAGTAAGCAAACTTTTTCTTCTGTCGGATACATGGAAGACGATCCGACTCTATTTGAAAACTTAACCTGTTTTGAGTTGATCAAATACCAATCCATGCTTGTAGAACAACCCTTAGAAATTGATCAAATCAATGATCTGTTGAGCAAATATGGATTAAAAGAACAAGCTCATCGTCGTTCATCTACTCTTTCACGAGGAATGAGACAAAGAATGTCTTTTATTTTAACAATATTACATCATCCAAACATCATTTTATTAGATGAGCCTTTTACAGGTCTTGATCCTACAAACATGGCTGACATGAAAATACATTTAAGAAGTTTCAGAGACGACAACAAAATCATTTTGCTCTCCACACATATCATTCAATTTGCAGCAGATTTATGCGATGAAATCCTTTTCATTGATAATGGTAGTATCATACACTCAGAAAAAAAATCTTCAGGAGTGACGTTTCATGAAGATCAAATCGAAAAACAGTTTTTTGAAAAATTATCTTAAAAATTTTTCAGTTTTTTTAATACTATTTCTGGGGGGGTTTACCTTAAGTATTTTTGCTTCAACGTTTATTGATAGTATAGATTTTAAAGACAACATACAGATTGATAGCTATCAAGAAATTTTTATGAATAACCTTTCTGTGTCACTCCTTATATTAATATCAGGTATAGTTAGTTTAGGTTTACTTTCTAGTATCATTATTTTTTTAAATGGCTTTTTCCTTGGAGCATTCTTTATATCATATACATATATATATGGATTTGATGTAGCATTATACTATATAATTTTCCATTTACCTCCAGAAATTATTGGTCTTTTCCTTTTCTATTTTGTCTCGTTTGATATATCAAGACACATTATACGATACCTTCTTTCTAAAGACAGAATTTCATTTAAAACAAAAGGAAAAACCTACTTCAAACAGCTTATAACAGGAGTTTTCTTGTTATTTATTGCTTCAATTATTGAATTTTATTTTATAAAAATTTGATATTGAAAAAGGATGTTATTATGAAAAAACATATTATAGTCGTAAGTATACTCTCTGGTATAATAGCCTTCATCCTTTCTATATTGAAAATGGATGAAATTAATAAGAATCTACTAGATCTACAGCTCGAAGGAAATCGAGATATAATTGAAGTAAGTAAGTGGATAGGCATATCACTTGCTGTTATTGGAGAAACATTTAAACCAATAGTAGAAGTTTTATTTTTTTCATTAGTTGTCTTTCTAAGTTTTGTTACTCTCGGGATAAATGAATCCTATAAAAGCATATTTAAAAGAGGGATAATGGCTTATTACTGCATTTTAATAGGTAATGTAATTGTTATTATTTTATACCTCTTGAATGTATCTAATGCTGAACATATGATTACACTTCCATTTCTATGGGGTGCCAACATTTTTGTTATAGCATCATTTAGTTTATGGTGCTATTCCTACGTAAAAGATAAAGAAAACAGAAGTTATAAATTTTATATTCCATTTGTATTATTATTCTTATTTTCTTTAGCTATATCAGCGTTTTCCAGTTTCATTCCACAGTAGAAAAATGTCCATTATGGGCCGTCAGGCTGTCGAGAAAATCGACAGCCTTTTTCTGTTTCTTTCATCAATATGGAAACTAATTCAAAACCATTTAAACAAAAAAGCCTGTAGAAAAACATCGTTTTCTCTACAAGCTTAGCTGTCATTTCAAATGAAAGCTCCTTGTTTCTTCTTTATATTTACATCACTTTAGACAGGCCGATCGTTTTCTCGATAATAAGCAACGCAATGATAGAAATGATAATAAATATGACAGATATCGCATTGACACTTGGATCAAAGGTTTGCTCAATGTAATTAAATGTTCTCACTGGAATCGTAATGGTTTGGGGAGAGGAGACGAACAAACTGATCGATATTTCCCCAAATGACGTCACAGTTGAAAATACACCACCCGCAATGATTCCTGGCTTAATCAATGGCATCGTCACTCGAAAGAAAGTGCGAATCGGGCCGGCACCAAGATTCATCGAAGCTAGCTCAAGACGCGGATCAAGATTCGAGACACTGACGCCAACCGTTCGAATCACATATGGAAAACCGATAATGATGTGACCAATGACTAGCGCCCACAGAGACCCTGTAAAGCCCATAGCCGTAAACAAGTAAAGCATGGCAATTCCTAACACCACCTGCGGAATCATGAGAGGTGACAAAATGAAAGCTTGAATGGCCTCCTTCCCCTTAAAAGAAAGCCTCGCTAAAGCATACGAAGCCATCGTTCCAAAAAGAACAGTGAGAGGCGTAACAATCAATAGCAGAATGGCACTGGTGCGCAAAGATTCCATCCATTCTGGATTCGACACGACTTCTTGAAACCAGCGGACTGAAAACGAAGTCGGTGGAAATTCAGGAAAGGCATTCGGACTAAAAGCAGAAAGGACAATGACAAGAACAGGTATGGCTAAAAAGAGATAAACTAGTGAGCCAGCAATCCAAATCAAGGTTGAAAGCAAGCGATCACTTATTGACTTATGACGCATTCATTCTCGCCTCCCAACACTTCAACAGATAGCTTAGTAGACTGACCACC
The DNA here is from genome assembly GCF_037104745.1 of Bacillus sp. FJAT-53060. Taxonomy (NCBI): domain Bacteria; kingdom Bacillati; phylum Bacillota; class Bacilli; order Caryophanales; family Bacillaceae; genus Bacillus; species Bacillus sp. FJAT-53060. The sequence continues at coordinate 17,825 of NZ_JBAWSW010000028.1, read as the reverse complement.
ACGAGCACACAAACCAACAAGGTAAACGACATGGCAGCAGCAAGAGGTAGGTTATAGACTTGCATGACCTGCTGATAAATAGATAACGGGAGCAGCGGCTGCATTCGTCCGCCGACTAAAAGCGGGGTGATATAGCTCCCCGCTGCTAATGAGAAGACAATAATCGCCCCAGTGATCATGCCTGGAATGGTAAGTGGTAAGGTCACATGTAAAAAAGTACGAATACGCCCAGCCCCAAGACTCATAGAAGCCTGTCTTAAATGACGATCCATTTCAGTTAAACTGGTTGCAATAGGCAGCACCGCAAAAGGTAGCATCACTTGAACATAAGCAATAATCACCGCATTCATATTCCACAGCATAGATAAGGGCTGCTCAATCACATGTAAATCTAATAACATGCCATTGATCAAACCATGTTGCGAGAGAAGAACGATCCATGCAAACGTCCGAATGACAATACTTGTCAAAAGTGGCGACACAAGTAGGATATAGAAAAATGCCCGTAGTCGCGGGGTAGGTGCCTTTACTAGAAGATACGCTGCAGGATAAGCCATCAATAAACAAATTACTGTTGTCTTTAATGCTACCCACACTGTACTTCCAATTGCCTTCACATACGCATCTGTCGTAAACATATATATATATTGAGAAAAGCTATAGGATTGTAATGTATTCATCATTGAATCAACATCACGAAAACTAAGGACGAACATCATCACAAGCGGAACAAGAAGGAATACAACAAGAAACAAACAAGCTGGCAGCAGCATAAACCAATGAAATCGTTGATTCTTTTTTTTGATTCGCATCACGTATGCACCTTCGAATCTAAGAAAACGATATCTTCAGGCTGCCAATGAATATGCACAGTTTCCCCAACTTCTGGAATCTGAGGAAATGCTGCGTCTGATGCATGCACAATAATTTCACCTCTATTAAGCCCCACGACCAAACGTAAAGAGTGCCCTATATAATTGACGTATGCTAAAATGCCTGTGACATGGTTTGGTTGTATTTCCTCTCGCACAGAAGATATGCTGATTCTCTCAGGACGCAGCATGAGTAAATACTTCTCTCTCTTCTCTTTATACACCGCAGCCTTCAATTGAACATGCTGTCCGTTTAACTGGGTTAAATGTGGAACAGTGAATGTGGAACCAGATTCATCATACACTGCCTCAAATATATTAACCTGCCCAATAAATTCAGCGACAAATCGATTATTTGGCTGTCGATATACCTCTAAAGGCGTCCCAATCTGCTGAATTCTTCCCTCTCCTAAAATGCCAATCCTGTCTGACAGGCTTAAGGCTTCTTCCTGATCATGAGTTACAAGAATGGTCGTAATCCCGACATCCCTTTGAATATTTCGAAGCTCAGTCTGCATATTTTTTCTTAGCTTTGCATCTAGGTTGCTGAGCGGTTCATCCAGAAGGAGAACAGACGGCTGAATTGCAAGCGCCCTTGCAATCGCCACCCGCTGCTGCTGACCACCACTTAATTGGTGCGGCATTCGTTTCTCAAATACCTCTAATTGGACCAGAGATAAACTCTCCATGACCTTTTGCTTAATTTCTCCTTTCTTTTTCTTTTGAACCTTCAACCCGTACGCCACATTATCAAATACGGTGAGATGTGGGAAAAGTGCATAGCTTTGAAAAACCATACCCGTTTTTCTTTGATAAGGCGGTAAAGCAGTCACATCTTGATCGCCAATATAGACGACTCCTTTTGTCGGTTCTAAAAAACCGCCAATGATGTTTAGTAAAGTAGATTTTCCGCAGCCACTAGGGCCAAGAAGGGAGAAAAACTCCCCCTCATTCACTTTAAGACTGACATCGTCAAGAGCAATCTGCTCGCCGAAATGCTGGCTGATGTGTTCTAAATTGATTCCAATCATGCGATCACCTATTTTCCTCCGCCTAATACTTCGTTCCATCGATTTGTCCAATTACCAAGCTCTGAAGTCGCTGTTTCGTAATCTACCCAAGTAAGCTTACTATAATAATTCTCTCCAACCTTCACTTTTCCCTTAATCTTGTCCCCGTATTTCACATCAGAATTCGACATACCATAGTAAGATTTTTCAGAGAAAGACTCCTGAGCTTCTTTTCCACTTAAGTAGTTTAATAGTTTATAAGCTGCTTCCTCATGCTGGCTTCCCTTCGTTAACGCCCAGCTCGCGACAGCTGCAACAGCGCCCTCCTTCGGATAGGAGAAACCAATATCCATTCCTTCTTCTTCAAGTGCAAATACTCGACCATCCCAATATGGAACTGCCGCAACGTCACCACGTTCTAACAAGGTTTGAATAGACCCTGGGTTATCTGGGAAAGCAGCTACATGCCCTTTTAATTGTGCTAGGCTTTTAAATGCTTTATCAATATCCTTAGGATTTGACTCTATCCCCCCTTGAGCGTGAACAAGTGCAGAGAAAAATTGCAAGCCGGCTGAATAGGTTGGCGAAGAAATGGCAATTTTCCCTTTAAGCTGACTGCTCCATAGGTCTGTCCAGCTATTTGGTTCCTGCTTTACAAGGTCTTTTCTATAAGCAATCCCTAGCTGGCCCATACTAAAGCCTGCTGCATATTGTTTTCCATCAACAGTGAGCTTTTTTTGAACAGAACGATAAAGTTTTTTCACGTTCGGTACTTGATCTTCGTCAATGGACTCAAGAACGTTTGCTGCAATGCCTCTTTGAATCGTATCAGGCTGTAAAATGAGCAAATCATACGGTGGATTTTTACCATTTGATGCTTTTAATTTCGTAAACCATTCCGAATCTGCCCCAGAGACGGTTTGAACTTTAATTCCAGTATCTTCTTCAAACGTTTCAAAAATTGGCTTTATATTCTTTTCCCAATCACCACCGTATACACCAACGATGACAGTCTGCTGTTGCTTGCTTTGATCCTGTCCATTTCCAGCGCAAGCAGTCAATAACAGAACCATTGATAGGATGCCTGCAAACATGGTGATTAATCTTCTTTTCATGATTCATTTCCCCCTTTTTGTTGATTCATTTGGTCAAGTGCCTTCACAATATCCGCCTTTGATAACGGTTCATCTCTATGTCTAAAATAGTCATGAACCGCATGCTTATAGCGCGTACGTTCATTAGGTAGGTATGAACGAAGCTGAACGGCAAGTTCGCTGCTGGCTTCGCCTGTCCATACTTTCTCATAAGCTGCTCGTTCGTTTCCAAAATCCCACACGACGTCAGTAAATACTTCATTATAGACCTTTTCGCGAAGCCTGCTGGTCTGCTCTTCGTCAATTTTCCATTCATTGTGGTCTAAATAAACTTTGACGCCATATTGCTGAAGCGCTCTTTCTTCACTCAAAAGACCTTCTTCCACTTCCTGAAGCACTGTTTCTTTCTTTCTAGCAAATGGATTCCCCCAGCCTCCACCACTTGGTGAAATCAATTGAACAATATCACCTTTTTCAAGACGCAGGACATCAATTTTTGACTGGTTTTGTTTTTCTCCATTTGGTGTGATTTTTTTCACCTCACCAACTGCTCCTGCCCGGCCGCCCATAAATCCCCAAGGTTGGAATTTCATCCGTTCCATCCCTCGTGCTGTCACCATCGATTCAGGCTTTATTACTTCAAATTCTAAACAAATGGCATGTCCGCCTCTATTCTCTCCCGCTCCACCTGTGTTCGGTAAGAACTCATATCGGTGAACATGAATATCGATATGCTGTTCCAAGCTCTCAATAGGTGTATTCTTTAAAAACCCTGATGAATGATCGATACCATCAACTCCATCAGCACCTTGTTGAGCACCGCCGCCTCCGCCTAGTGGTTCGACAACGGACATTTTCCTGCCCCCTGTTTGATCATCAGGAACAGAGAGAACAACAATAGCGGATTGACCTGCGCCTGCTGCTGGTACTGCTTCAGGTAACAGCTTTCCAATTGCACCTAAAACAACATTGTACAGCCTCATTGTAATTGAATGCCGAATACCGACAGAGGCCGGATATTCTGGATACACAAGCGTTCCTTTAGGAGAAATAACTTCTATTGGATACGTAATTCCACCATTAATCGGTATAAACGGATCTTTACTAATGATGTAATTAATCAACCCTTGATATAGGAAGGAATGCTTCTGACCGTTGGTGACAAGGTTAAAAGCTGTCTTTACTTGTGGGTCACACTCAGAAAAGTCCAGAGTCAGCTGTTTTCCTTTGACCGTTAACTTGATTTTTAATCGGATAGGCACGTTCGATATCATATCATCATCTAAATAATCAGCGAATTCACTCGTTCCATCTGGAATGGCATCAATAACCTTTCCTGCACGATCCGCGGCTTGCTTCAACAGGTCGAGCATTCCTTGCTTCACTTCGTTTTCCCCAAATTTCTCGATCATTTCTTTTAACCGAATATCTGCTGTATTGACTGCAGCAATCATCGCATTGATATCTCCATCATTTAAATGACTGGCCCGGCTATTTGCTCTTAGAAAGGTACGAACCACCTGATTCTCTTTCCCCGCCTCATAAATTTTCACTGGCGGGATTCTTAATCCTTCTTGATGAACATCCGTCGCAGTAGGTGAAATACTCGAAGGCACAAGACCGCCCACATCACTTACATGGACAAAAGACCAAGCATAGCTCACGATTTCATCATCTATGAAAATGGGTTTAATGATATGAACATCTGGAAGGTGAGTTGCTAAACCATCTGTCGTATAAGGATCATTTGTGATGATAATATCACCAGGCTGCATCGGCCCGCTTTCTTCAATCGTCTTTTTTAGACTCAGCCCTAAAAAGATTGTCACACCGACTGTCTTCGGATAAACAAAGAAATCCCCAGACGGCGTGGCTAATGCTGTCCCAAAATCAGCAGATTCTTTTACGAAGGTCGTAAATGACGTTCGCTCAATAATATGTCCCATGCCTGATGCAATCGCATTAAAATAACTACGCATCATCTCAAGCTTTGCTGGATCAGTTTTCATGTAAATCCACCTCCCATGAAATCACCAAGTTTCCAGAATGGTCTATGCTTCCTACCCAGTTTGGCAAAATCATTGTTGTTGTATCATCCTGCTCAATAACGGCAGGTCCATTCACGACAGAACCTACTGGCAGAGTTCTCCGGTTGTAAACAGATGCTTTGTACTCTTTTTCTTCTATAAAGATACGTCTATATTCATGTGGTGTTAAAGACTGTCCGATGCTTTCATGAACAGGTGAGAAAGGTAGCGACGGCGTCTCGCCTATGACTCGAACTCGTAAATGAGTAAACTCAATTTTTGCCTGATCATCTCTATGTCCATATTGACGTTTATGCAGTTTGTGAAATGCTTCAGTGAGCTGATGGATATTTTGTTCTTGCTTCAGCCAATCAGCCGATAATGGCAATTCAATCTCAAATGCTTGCCCTTGATAGCGTGCGTCCGCCAATAACAGAATGGATGTCTCTTTGATATGTTGAATGTGTTGCTGACTGAACCAATCAGTTGCTCTACACGAAAGCATTTCATAATCTTGTTTTAATTGGTCAATTGTATAGTCTTGTAAGCATATTTTCTTGGACAACACAGCATCATGAATAAAATCAGCTGTTAGCGCACCTAGCGCACATAATGTACCAGCGCTTTGAGGAACGACCACATTTTTCGCATGAATTTCTCTGGCAAGGAAATTTGCTACAACGGGTCCTGCGCCGCCAAATGCTAGCAAACTAAAATCCCTAGGGTCAAACCCCTGCTGCTCCATGACATTGCTTAGTTCAGTGTACATATTGGCTACAGCCACTTGAATGAGCTGGTCAGCCGCCTGTTCGACCGTTATATTCAGCTCATCAGCAACTGGTTGAAAGGCCAACTTCGCTGCAGACAGCTGCAATTGTAAATGGCCGCCTGCAAAACGATCCTCATTGAGATAACCGCATATGAGAAACGCATCAGTTAAAGCTGCTTTCTTTCCCTTTCCATACGAAGCTGGGCCAGGGTGGGAACCAACTGATTCCGGACCTGCCTTTAACAGCCCACCCTGATCAATCCACGCTACAGAACCTCCACCTGCCCCAATTGAATACATCGCAACAGATGGAAGAATGATAGGAAAGCCTGAAAGCTGACTTGATTGGGTCATTGTAGGCTGCCTATTTTGAATAATCGAGATATCCGCACTCGTACCCCCAACATCAAAAGTAATCAAATTGGATTCGTTCGTAGATGCTGCGATTTTTGCCGCACCAATGACACCAGCTGCCGGACCAGAAAAAAGCGTTTTAATGGGTGAGGTTGCTGCACTTTCTGCATTCATTAAACCACCATTTGATTGGGTAATGTATGGAGAAATTGGTACACCTTCTTCTTTCAAGCGACTTTTCAATGTTTGTAAATACTGTTTCACCTTTGGTTGAATGTACAAATTCACAACAGACATCACTGTACGCTCGTATTCCCTCATTTCTGGCCATAATTCTGAAGAAGTAATGACTTCTAACTGAGGGTAATGGTGGTTGATATAGGCTTTTGCCTGTAATTCATGAACTGGATTTTGATAACTATGTAAAAAAGAAATGACGATACCTTCGAGCTTTTTAGAGATGACTTGCTGTACAGCATCATCTAATTGCTGCAGATGAAGAGGTTTTTTAATCGTACCATCATGTAACAACCTCTCAGAGATTGGATATACATGCTTTCGTGGTATCAATGGTTCTGGTAAACGAGAATTGAAGTCATAAGGAATGGGTAAACGTAAACGTTGTAAGGACAAAATATCTTGAAAACCTTCCGTCACAAAAAGGGCCAAATCCGCTCCTTTTCGCTGCAATAATGTATTAAGGCCTATTGTCATCCCATGTACGAGATATTGGATTTTGGATAAATTGACACCTCTTTCTTTTAGAAGGTTTAGCCCATTGATAATTCCCTGGGCTGGGTCATCTGTCACTGTAGGTGTCTTGAGTTCAGTTAGCTCCCCTGTTGCTTCATTCATCAGCAATAAATCAGTAAATGTTCCACCTATGTCTATTCCAAGCCGATAAGAGATATCCGCCATATGTACTTCCCTCCTGCAATGTAAATAGAATCATATTTTGATAAATTACGACATATTTTTGATATTTGACTCCATATTATTAAAGCATATCGGTCTAGTCAATTTTATTTTTTAAAATTTCTGGTGTGTTAAAATCGTGAAATAAGCCAAAAAACCCGTAATAAAGCTATTTTGCATATTCATAACCGTTTTATCATCAGCAAAATTAAAATTATTATGATTTTATACAAATATGAAACCAGAACAAAACGGGGAAAATACGTATTTCGAACTTTAAAAGACGTTTTTTCAAAACCAGAAGAAATTGGTAAGTAATTCTGCTATACTTCTGTTTACAAAATACACAAAAGAAAGAGAGCTAAGCATCTATGAAACTTCTTAAAACCATTCTCCTGCTTTTATTCATTGTTATTGGTGTAGCAACAGGCTATTTCCAGCTAGAGCAAAGTAAACAAGAGACGACGAATTCATCTTATGACAAAACCATACACTTTCCGTCAGATCGTTATCCAGAAACAGCGAAACACATAGAAGAAGCCGTTGATGAAGGCCATTCATCCATTTGTACGGTTGATCGTAAAAATAGCGATGAACAGAGAGATCGATCACTTCATGGCATTCCAACAAAGCATGGATTTGACCGGGACGAATGGCCAATGGCGATGTGTAAAGAAGGAGGAACAGGGGCTTCTGTGAAATATGTACGTCCCTCAGATAACAGGGGGGCAGGCTCTTGGGTGAGTCATCAATTGTCAGATGACCCTGATGGTACAAGAATTCAATTTATCATTGAATAGCATCTTTTATTTTTTCTACACTAAAAAATTTTCGCGTAACTGCATGCAGGTATTTCAAACATCTTTTTCATGCCGATAATCCTTAAGGAGGGATATCCTATCTTTTACCTAAAAGGAGTGAAGAAGCATGAATTGCGAAATGACAGAGAACATCAAGCAAATGGCCACTGAAAAAGCAAAAGGGAATTTAAAACTAGGATACGCCGATCTAAATGAAAAGATTGATGGCTCATGGCAAATAAAAGATGACAAGCTTTACAGCGGGTATACCCAAATCAATGACCATGTCACATTGGTTGACCAATTAGCCGACTATACAGGTGATACAATTACTATTTTTCAACGATATAACTTGCTGAACAGAATCCACTAATAAAGGAGTTTTTTATATGAATGATTTAAACCAAACATATTCCCTGTCTATCTCCTATCACCAAATCACCGTATACGCTGGAAGCGAGGTACCCCCTGTTATTGATTGGTCAGATGATGCCATTCATCAAGGATTCGCAACTGGAGATCAAGGTGTTTCTTTTGAAGCCATCAACAATGGAAAGGCTTCTATTATCGTGACATTAAATAGCAAGGAGCCCCCAGTATCCGTTCATAGAGCCATAACGGTGCCATTTACACATTCAAGCGATCAGATTCATATGACAAGCGTCATGGCACAGGTGCTATCTTTCTCCATTCCAAAAGGAGACTATCAGCTCACTTGCTATACATCACATCATCCTGATCAAGATCTCTATTATTTTAATTTTCAGACTGAGTAGACCATAACGATCAAGCCATTTTTCCGCAAAGTCTACCGATTCCCTCATAGCAATAAATACGAATTGGCCAGCCCGATTTGACCTCGATAATGGGTACATCAGGAATGTATAAAATCCTGACCGATCTGATCAAATAATTCTTCTCTTGTGATATCTTGATATTCTTTCCACACCCTCGACCCATTTTCTAAAATAGGGGCTCATCTTGTCATGAGGTCTTGCTGACAGATTTTATACTGAGCTAAGTGAAAGGCTGTATGACTCTCAAATGACGTACCAATCAGCAGCACTGTTGCATCGAGATAATTCATGCGGCCAAGGGGGGGATTTTTCCCAAAACCATAAGGAAGAGCATGATGATTCAAATTGGTGTGATAAGCCGATACAAGATTTGCACTAGAAGCTTACATTCTAGAGCAACGTGTAGATCAAACCATTTTCGTTCCTAAAGAGGTGAGACCCTCACCTTCTAAAAAAACACATTTGATTAATAAACAACAAAAAAACCGACACCTTGCTGCCGGTTTCATCATGATGGTCGATGGTGCTTTGGCTTTTTCAGTAATGGAACAAACCCGTTATTTTTTAAGTGATTGTAATGTTCATCCATTCTTTTCGTGATATGTGTGCCTTGTTCCTTTGTTAACACACCATACTGAACATATTTTTCAATGACTTCTTTTCGTTTAGAAAGAATTTGCTGCTCAAGCCCTTCAATTTGTTTTTGTTGTTCTGTCGTTAATTTTACTTGATGCGTCACAGGACGCTTTTCCATTTGAGGTGTTTCTCCGTGAGCCTTTTCCATCTGCAAACCAAATAATAGCATCATCGATAACATGATCAAGCCACTTATTTTTTTCATCTCTGTTGATCCCTCCTTTATTCAATTTTATTTTGCACGCACTTTCCTTTTTTATACATTATTTCACACACCATCGAATTGCACATAATATTCTTATTTTTTTGCTTTTCGTCTGAAAACGTTGTCCTAACCGAAAAAGTGCTATGTAAAAATAGAGGAGGATTCTTAAATGAGTCGTTTTTATCATAGAAAACCTATATGGGTGATGCTTGTTGTGTCTGCTTTCATACTTGTCATGTCTGCTTGCAGTCAATCTAGCTGGTTGACTAGCTATGAAGTCGAAGTGTCAAAGAAGCTTTTAAACGCCTTGACGACAAAGAGGAATTTAAGGAAATGGGCTTTGATTGTATGCTGATCGCCATTCATTCTGAAGTCAAGTGGATGCCGCAGCAAACGATATCGACATCACAGATGACGGGAAGGATAAGTTCACATTTTCAACTCCTTATAAATATTAACGGCTATCGTACGGAAAGGTGATTTGTCTGGTATTAGAACCTAAAGGATTTAAAAGGAAAGAAAGCAGCAGGTGCTGTAACGACCATTTACATGGATGTCGCCCATAAGCACGGTGCAAAGGAAGTCATTTATGATAATGCCACAAACGAGCAATAATTAAAGGATGTAGCGAATGGCCGAACAGATGTCATTCTGAATGACTACTACTTGCAAACACTGGCTCTTGCTGCATTCCCTAAATTAAATTTCATCATTCACCCTGACTTAAAATACATGCCGAATGAACAAGGGTTTGTCGTGAAAAAAACGGAACCATGAAAAAGATTTCTGAGAAATTATTTAACAATGCCAACGTCTCAAAAGAAATTGGATGCTGATGTCAACATTTCCAATTGTGTGACTTCCCAGACTTCAACCAGATGAACGACACCACAGGCAAGGGCAAGAATGGCCATCTACATGCTGACCATCCAATGGTTGCACGTCCTGGCTGCCAAATGACAAGGACGAGGGTCATGATGAAAATCAAGATGGTCAAGGTGACTGATCCAAAAGGGTGAGCTCCTTTCACTTTCCTCATAAAAACTTTATTTATCATACAACGAAACTTAGCGATTGTATGACATTTTCGCATCTCACATGAAAATCGGCAGGTGATCTCGTGCACCTGCGGCTTCCATGTTTATTGATCTTTTTTCATCAGCATCAATTCGATAAATAACTCACATCTCTGGCTAAAATGACTCAAATCAATTGAGGTCATATCAAAGATTTGTTTCATTCGATAGTTTAATGTATTTTGATGAATAAACAACTGCTCCGCCGCTGGCTTTAGTTTGCAATTATTTAATAAGTAAACCTCAAGGGTTTTTAAAAAAGATGTTTGGCTATCGCGGTCTTTTTCCTTCAAACGTAACAAATCTGGATTATAGTCGTTTTTCTTCTTTTGGTGGCTATAAATGGAGTCTAAGAAACGGAAAACTCCCAAATTCTCATAATCATATGGAATAAGTTCTTGTCCCCCGACAATTTTCACTGCCTTCACGACCTCTATCGCTTCAAATCGACTTGTACTCATTTTCATGACATCTCGATATTCCCTTCCCATCCCAATATACAAAGGGGATGGATGTGAATGAGTTTTCGATTGGAGATGAGTGATAACATCAGCGGCAGTTGCTTTCGGTGAGTGGCGGTCTGACAGACTGCCTAATATGACAACGATGTCTGCTTGAACGGAATAGACGTGATTGACCTTATCTTCTAGCTGCAAATAGGTTCTAATCACATCCTTGACATCTTCTGCCGTCTCACTTTTGTTATCGGCGGCGTGGACAACCATGACAGTAAATACAGCTGGAAGTGGAATGCTTAAGTTCTCAGCTTCCCATTTTAGTTCTTCTTCTGTATAAAAATGATCATCCATGACCTTTTTGAAAAATTCTTCAATCTTGCCTTCCTTTGTCTCCATCTGTTTCTTATTTTTATAAATAACTTTTCCAACCTGAAAGGACGCCTCGTGTAAAAATTGCAGCTCCTCCTGGGAGAGAGAATCCTCAATGTCCTGCACCCAAATAAATCCAACAATCTCTTGTTTGTGTTTTGCACTCACAGCCACCCGTCGATTAAAACCGAGCTCATCATGACCACTTACATAAAAAGGATTTGAATCTGTATACAGCCTCTCCATTACCCCTGTTTTTTTTAGCCAATCGACCACAGCTCCCGGGCATTCCTTTGAGAAAATCGTTTGCTGATTGACTGGATCAAACTGCTGAATGCTATAAGAATTATAAGCAAGCAGCTGACATTCTGTGCTTTCTAAAATGACTGGTTTTTTTAAATAGCCGCTAATAAATGCAATTAATTTATCGACATCAAAAAATGTATGAAGCTTTTCTAATATCTCTTCCATACCGATTTCTCCCTGATTAAGTGATACATTCATCATACTGCTTTCTAGTCAGATTTGTATAGAAACAGGTAAAAAAAGCATGAACCCACCTTTACAGGTTCATGCTTTTCCATATTAAAACATTTCACTAATCGTTTTCGCCTGCATGTGTAAAGCGAGGTAATCTGGACCGCCTGCTTTTGAATCTGTTCCTGACATTTTGAAGCCGCCGAATGGGTGGTATCCCACAATTGCCCCTGTACAGTTACGGTTAAAGTAAAGATTCCCCACATGGAACTCCTGCTTAGCACGGTTGATGTGATCACGGTTATTTGTAATGACAGCACCTGTCAAACCGTATTCAGTGTTGTTGGCTACTTTAAGTGCTTCATCAAAGCTTGAAACTTTTGAGAAGGCCAATACAGGTCCAAAGATTTCTTCTTGCATTAAGCGAGATGTTGGCTCGAGATCTGCAAAAATGGTTGGATGGATGAAGTATCCTTCAGAATCGTCACTCGTTCCGCCGGTGACTAAGCGACCTTCCTGCTTGCCAACATCGATATACTCCTTAATCTTGTCAAAAGAAGCCTGATCAATAACAGGTCCCATGTAGACATCAGCAGATAATGGATTAGCTGTTGTTTTCATTTCGGTGATTTCCTTCACTCGCTCGATCACTTGATCATACAGCTTCTCATGTACGACAGCGCGAGATCCAGCCGAACATTTCTGACCTGAAAACCCGAACGCTGATGCAAAAATAGCGTTAGCTGCTAGTTCCACATCGGCATCCTCATCTACAACAACAGTATCCTTGCCGCCCATTTCAGCAATCACACGTTTTAAATGCTGCTGTCCTGGCTGAACTTTTGCCGCGCGTTCAAAGATACGCGTACCTACCTCTCTCGACCCAGTGAATGTAATGAGGCTTGTTTTCGGATGATCGACTAAGTAATCTCCCACTTCTGCTCCGCTTCCTGGTACAAAGTTCACAACACCCTTTGGAAGACCTGCTTGCTCAAGCTCTTCAACAAAACGAGCAGCGATGACAGGGGTAGCACTTGCTGGTTTTAATACGACTGTATTCCCCGTTACGATTGGGGCTACTGTTGTTCCTGCCATGATCGCAAATAAGAAATTCCATGGCGGAATCACGAGCGTCACGCCAGTTGGTGTGTATACGTATTGATTTCGTTCGCCTTCACGGCTGTTAACAGGTTTACCTTTGGCCAGCTCTAGCATTTGGCGGGCATAATACTCTAGAAAGTCAATCGCTTCTGCTGTATCTGCATCCGCTTCATTCCATGGTTTCCCTGCTTCTTTGACAAGAAGTGCCGAGTACTCATGCTTTTTACGGCGAATGCTTGCAGCTGCACGGAATAGCACGCCTGCTCTTTCTTCTGGAGAGGTATAGCGCCATGTTTCAAATGCTTTTGCGGCAGCTTGAACCGCTTGTTCTGCCTCTTCCTTCCCAGCCTTTGACACGGTTCCAACGACTTCATCCTTTTTTGCCGGATTGATTGATACAATCTTGTCTTTTGTTTCGATTCTTTCTCCGTTAATCACTAGCGGATATGTTTGACCAAGAGATTCTGTTACTTTTGCTAATGCTTGTTCAAACACTTGGCGGTTTTCTGCCTGGCTAAAATCCGTAAATGGTTCATGCTTGTAAGGTGTTGTCATTTTTGTCACGCTCCCGTTTCAAATTATTTTCTCGTCATCCCTTTTAAAGCAAATGCAATGTTTGCCGGTCGTTCTGCAAGACGTCTCATGTAGTAGCCATACCACTCTCGTCCATACGGTGTATAGACCCTCATTTGATAGCCTTCTTTCACAAGCGCTTGCTGCGTTTCTGATCTCATGCCATACAGCATTTGAAATTCAAGTTGATTTGTCTGTATATTGTGTTTTTTCACAATATTTTTCGTGAACTCTATCATTTGATCGTCATGTGTCGCAATGGCTGTATAGTTCCCTGACAGTAATTGCTTTTCGATCAGCTTCTTATAATTCCGATCGACATCTTTTTTGTTTGAATACGCCACTTCGGCGGATTCCTTATAGGCACCCTTTACAAGTCTTAAAAATGGCTGTAACTCATTTAGGTCATCAATATCTTTTTCTGTTCTGTACAAATACGCCTGAAGAACCGTACTAACATACTCATATTGAGATTTCATCTCTTTAAAAATGTCCAGCGTTTTTTGACAGCGCTGTTCATCCTCCATATCAATTGTCACCATGATACGATGTTTCTCTGCGGTATCTAATATGCTTCTCATATTGCGATACACAAGGTCATCATCAATATCTAGTCCAAGTGACGTCATTTTGAGTGATACGTGGGAATTGAGTTTGGCCTCAGCAATTCGCTGAATGGTTTGAATACACTCATTCGTCCGCTCATTTGCAATCTCAGCCTTTGTGACAAACTCACCAAGGTGATCGACTGTCACCGCCATTCCTTGATCATTTAATCGTTTAATCACAGGGACGGCACTATCAAAATCTTTCCCCCCGATGATTTTCTTTGATGCAACAGCACTTCCCCAATTACGAGCGATATGGTTCAAGAGACTGTTCTTTGACAAAACCAAGAAGAAATTTCTTGTGACCGACTCCATAAAGGGCACCTCCCACTCTTTGTAAGCTATGTCTTTATTGTAAAGCTCATAAGCTGTCCGCTACAATATTTGAAGGTGACAAAAATTCTGACTTTTTTTGTGGTTTTATCACAATAAGAGATAAAAAAGAGACTGCCGCTAATCAACTGGCTCTTCCTCGCTTATGCCCACACCTCATCAAGGGTAGACTGAAGTAACTCATTAAATTCTTACGTTAGATTGTCTTTCGGCTGTTTGTAGCTTTTCACCAAATCTTGAAAAAGAGCCAGCTCTTTGTCGATAAAGGGGGAACATAGGCGAGACGATTCTCTACAACCATTTCTTTTCCTTCCATTTTGCGTTTTAGCAGTTCATGAATCTCTGCTAAAAGCGGTTCATCCTCCACAAGTAGCATTTCTTGTAAATCCATAGGAGGAACAGTTAACGTATAAAAAACGAACATCATAATAATCACTATCCGTCGAAGGGAACCCCCACGCCTGATTCGACTGCAAGGCAAATCTTTACGTCATATGTTTCTTCAATGATTTTCAGCTCTTCCTTGATCCTGTTTCTCATTTTCAATCAACTCTTTCTTTAGAAATCTGCATGACTTCTTCACATTTTGGGAAAATACGAATAAGGCATATATGAAAAAGGAGTTGGACCTGATGTCTATATCTCGGATTATGAAATGGATTACTGGGATTTTTGAAGCCTGCCTTGCCATCCCCGTGATTGGAGGACTATTTGTCATCAGCAATGGCTATACACCGCTCATGGTCATGCTGATTCTGCATATTATCACACTCGGCTTGTCGAAGCGAGACCACGGACCAATGATTGGAAGTATCGTCGGAATTGTCACATCGTGCCTAGCCTGGATTCCAATTGTCGGATTTATCCTTCATATCATCACAGCCCTTGTCCTCATCATCACGGCGTTAGTGCCTGATGAAAAAACGAGACAGAATACGAGTTATTAAAAAAAGAGGCCCTCACCCTGAGCGGCCCCTTTCTTTTTTTTCAGCAAATACTTTTGTAAAAAGGACAGCTTCTCTGTTTGAAAAGCCGGTATAAACTCATGACCAAAATACCGATAAACCATCAGCTCTTCCTCTGTCTCTAAATGATTGTATGCCGCAAACACAGTGGATGGTGGTGTCACTTTGTCATCAAGACCGATCGACATCAATGATGGCTGGTTCACTCAACCTGCTAAATTGATTAAATCAAAGTAGCTTACTTAATGTCTCAAATGCCTTTTCTTCGGCTTCTGGATCACTGTTTCTTCGAAAGTATGAATTAATTTCTAAATAAGGCTGCTCCAAAGCCACATCCACTGCACGCTCAAAGTTTGATAAGTATGGGTAATTAGCCGCAACGGCCTTTGGAATGTCTGAAAGTGTCGTAGCTGCAATCGCTAATGCGCCCCTCTGACTCCCACCAATCACACCGATAGATAGAAAGCCATTTTCGATGTGCTATAGACAAAACCTTCTGACATTTCTATTGGCAAAGGTGACAGAAACCTTTATGATTAAGAAACTGGCTTGATGCATAGATGACATCAGGAAATATCTACCAACCATTACACGCAAGAGAAAGAAGGAGGAATCGACATGAACATCGCCCTTGTCCAAATGGACGTACAAATTGGAAAACCTGATGTAAACTTTAAGAAAGCAGAGGCGTTTCTAGAAGAAGCGATGCGTCAACAGCCTGATATGATTATTTTACCAGAAATGTGGAATACAGGATATGCATTAGAACAGGCAGATCAGCTTGCCGATGTAAACGGCGAACGCACAAAACATCTCTTCTCTTCCTTTGCCCGCAATCACCAAGTGTATCTCATCGCAGGAAGTATACTAAATAAACGGGCAGAAAATGAAGACATCACCAACACGATGTATGTGTTTAACCGCCAAGGCGAGCTTGTGTTAGATTATGACAAAATTCATTTATTCCGCTTAATGGATGAGCACAACTATTTAACCGCTGGTGATCAGCTTGGTTTATTTACCTATCATGAACATGTGAAGATCGGCGCGATGATCTGCTATGACCTTCGCTTCCCGCAACTTTCGAGAACACTTGTAAACAAAGGAGCGAAAGTGCTCGTCAATACCGCCCAATGGCCGTCAGCAAGAGTGGATCATTGGCGCAGCCTGCTCATCGCAAGAGCGATCGAAAACCAGTCTTTTATTATTGCTGTCAACCGGACGGGCACAAGTAAAGACACTAAATTTCCTGGACATTCCATGGTGATTGACCCACTTGGCCGTATACTGCTTGAGACAAACGATGAAGAAGACATTTATTATGCAGAAATTGACCTTCAGCTAGTTGATGAAGTGAGAAAACAAATTCCTGTCATGACGGATCAACGTCTGGATGTATATTAGAAAGCAAGGGACAACCAGCTTTCTGTATTTGATTAAACGTTTGTTTAACTCGCTTGATGAAAGGTCCATTAGTGCTTGAACGGCTTTCGTTAAATACCGTTCTTCTACATAAGCGGTTTTTGGAAAAAAAGAAGGAGGAGCTCTGTCAGCATTTGCTTCATTTTCAATTGTTCGTGTTTGACAGGAAGAGATAGGATAGCCAGATACAGCTTCCCAGCAAGTAAAAGCCTTTCTAGCTCACGGGGTGATTCTTATATCAATAGAAAAAAGTCTACCTCAGACGGGACTGACCCCCGTTTTTGAGACAGGGATCAAAACACCTTTATACAGCCAATTGCCGATAGTTTATCGGTGATTGGTTGTTTAGTTTTGTTTGAATACGAATGTTGTTTATAATAATAAATG
This sequence comes from Bacillus sp. FJAT-53060, assembly GCF_037104745.1. Taxonomy (NCBI): domain Bacteria; kingdom Bacillati; phylum Bacillota; class Bacilli; order Caryophanales; family Bacillaceae; genus Bacillus; species Bacillus sp. FJAT-53060. The sequence continues at coordinate 577 of NZ_JBAWSW010000028.1, read as the reverse complement.
TATTCTTTGACAGTGCGTTCTACGATGTTGGTCGTAGTTCGATCAATCCTGTTAAGATAGAACGTTTCAGACTTTAGTGAGGAATGGAACGATTCGATGGAGGCATTATCAGCGGGTGTCCCTTTACGGGACATGCTCATGGTAATGCCTTTTATATGAACAGCTTTCTGATACTCGTAAGATGTATACACAGAACCTTGATCGCTATGTAACACGCAGTTCTTAGGCAGTGCTGGGAGCTGATCAAGTGTTTTTAAGATAAAGTCTGTGTCCTGCTTATCACCAATATTAAAAGCAATCACTTCTCCATTATATAAATCCAATATACTGGAAAGGTACAATTGTTTCTGTCCATAAGGCAAATATGTGATGTCCGTTACTAGTTTTTCAAGAGGACGATCAGATTGAAAGTTCCGATCCAGTATGTTACCGGCCACGGCATAGGGTTGCCCATTCTTCTTACGCTTTTTCATTTTAACACGGCATTGCCACTGGTTTTTCTGCATGATACGTTGAACAGTTTTATGGTTAATACGCATTCTCCTTTTTAGTATGGCTGTGATTTTTCGATATCCAT
>NZ_JBAWSW010000027.1:0-39376 GCF_037104745.1 Bacillus sp. FJAT-53060 | reverse complement strand
AATTCTTTAGAATAGTGTTGAAATTGTTGTCCCTTTCTAGCCATAAAAAATCCCCTCCAAGTATAGTGTAACAGCCAAGATATGTTCTTGGGCTTTTTACACTGTCTACTTAGAGGGGATAATATCAGAGAATCGGTCTTTTTGTTGCATATCACATGAGCTCCCCACATAAAATGTACAAACTGTTTGTATGTAAAGGGTGATCTCATGAAAAGAGTGGACGAGTATCGAAAGAAGGTAGCACAGCGCCGGAAAACGAAGAATCCGGCTGGTTCTCCCAAAAAGACGGTTTTCAAGAAAAAAGACGATATCCCGCCGTGGGTCATGCTGTCAGAGGAAGAAAAGCATTCTGGATCATCTTCCTATGAGACGTCTCACCAGACACAAAAGTATCGGCATCCGCTATTTAACCCCAATACCTTTGTGCTCAAATGCTTACTTTCTTCTTCTCTTGTGTTGATTGCAGCCATTTCATTTAAAGGTCAGACTGGCCCTTTTCAGCAGCTAAAGCCGATGATCAGTCAAACCTTTGAACAAGATTTTCAATTTGCGGCTGCCAATCGTTGGTTTGAGAAAATCTTGGGGAACCCACTTGCCTTTTTCACCGAGAAAAAGGAAGGCCAAAAAGACGCACAAGCCAATCAAGAGCTGGCTGTACCTGCTTCTGGAAAGGTGCAAGAATCATTTACACAAAATGGTGCAGGTGTCAAAATTGAAACATCCGCTGAAGCCATTGATAGTATGAAAGAAGGCTATGTTGTAGAGGTGAAAAAGAAAAGCGACACAGGGCTAACAGTGGTTGTGCAACATGCGGATAACAGCTACAGTTGGTACGGTCAATTAAAAGATGCTTATGTGGCCTTATACGATTTTGTCGATAAGGGTGAAAAAGTTGGTCAAATTTTGCTTGATAATAAAGGGAAGGGCACTTATTACTTTGCCATTAAGCAAAATGAACAGTTCATCGACCCCATTCAGGTGATGACCTTTGAATAGATGGCTGCTCATGCTGACGAAAATTCACATTCATCCGCTTCTTTGGATTGTGATGGCGTTTGCGATTCTTTCAGGTCAAATCAAGCCGCTGCTTTGTCTGCTCATTATCGTCTGTGTCCATGAGCTTGGCCATGCAGCGGTTGCTTGCTATTATCATTGGCGTATTCGGCGGGTTTTTTTACTGCCCTTTGGCGGGGCTGTAGAAGTAGAAGAGCATGGTAACCGTCCGCTAAAAGAAGAGCTGGTAGTCATTTTATGCGGACCGCTTCAGCATGTGCCGCTTCAACTAATGGCATGGCTTCTCATGGAAGCCTCTCTTCTTTCATATGATGTCTTTACGATGTTCACTTTTTATAATATGACGATCTTTCTTGTGAACCTTCTTCCTATTTGGCCACTTGATGGCGGGAAATTATTCTTTTTGCTCTTATCTGCTTTTTACCCTTTCCAACGTGCGCATGCCCTTGCGATAAAAGGATCACTTGTCTTTTTCATTCTTTTGACAGTAGGGTTACTCTGTTTTGCTCCGCTGCAATTCAATGGCTGGGTGCTGCTCACTTTTTTAGCGTATTCCCTTGTGATGGAACACCGGCAGCGGCACTACGTCAGGCTTCGTTTTTTATTAGAACGATATTACGGTAAAAAAGAGCAAAAGGTAGAAAAACTCATTCCGCTGAAAGCCAGTGCTGAGGAGAAAATATACGAAGTGATGGCTCGTTTCCAAAGGGGCTGTAAGCATCCGATTATTATCGAAAGAAACGGTGTGAAAATGAGCCAGCTTGATGAAAATGAACTGCTCCATGCTTATTTTTCAGATCGGAGAACCACCTCCTCGATGGAAGAGCTTCTTTTACCGTACTAATGGTAAAATACATTGACATTCTGCGTCTAGTTTGGTATATTTTTTAATGTTATGGATATGTAGCACCCGTGCTACAACCGCGCGGAGCAGGTGTAAAGTGCCTATGGCCCCCTGTATTCGGCGAGTCTGAGTTTATTAGGAGGTGCAGAGATGTACGCAATTATCGAAACTGGTGGTAAACAAATCAAAGTTGAAGAAGGCCAAACTTTCTATGTTGAAAAACTAGCTGCTGATGCAGGTGAAACAGTTACTTTCGAAAACGTATTGTTTGTCGGCGGAGACACTGTCAAAGTGGGTAACCCTTCAGTTGCTGGAGCAACAGTAACGGCTAAAGTTGAAAAACAAGGTCGTGGTAAGAAAATTACTGTGTTCAAGTACAAACCGAAGAAAAACAACCACAAAAAACAAGGTCATCGTCAACCTTACACTAAAGTTGTTATTGAAAAAATCAACGCTTAAGGCGTGTGAGTGATATGATCAAAGCAATCATTACTCGGTCAACAGCAGATGAAAGCATTACGTCTTTTCAGATGACTGGACATGCCGAGTTTGCTGAAAAAGGTCAGGATCTCGTTTGTGCAGGTGTATCTGCTGTTGTTTTTGGCTCTGTCAATTCAATTATTGCATTGACACGAATTGATCCACTGCTCGATATAGGAGACGAAGGCGGGTATTTCTCTTTTGACTTGCCGGCTGATACAGATCCAGTATCCTTTGAAAAAGCCCAGCTGCTTTTAGAAGGCATGGTCGTTTCTTTAGAGACAATCGAACGAGATTATCACGATTATGTGAGAATATTAACAAAAAAATAGGAGGTGAAACTTCATGCTTAGATTAGATCTTCAATTTTTCGCATCTAAAAAAGGGGTAGGTTCTACAAAGAACGGACGTGACTCTGAGTCTAAACGATTAGGCGCTAAACGTGCTGATGGTCAATTCGTAACTGGTGGTTCTATCCTTTATCGTCAACGTGGAACGAAAATCTATCCAGGTGAAAACGTTGGACGAGGAGGCGACGACACTCTTTTCGCTAAAATCGACGGAACGGTTAAATTCGAACGTTTTGGTCGTGACCGTAAAAAAGTGAGCGTATATCCTGCGGCACAATAATTGCTAAAAACTCCGGTCATTGACTGGAGTTTTTTTCACTATTCAGGAAAATTTTGCACTTTTTACAAGTGGTACCGAAGATGATAAAAGAAGATGCACTCCATAAATATCAAAGAACGTTTGCTGACTTTGCCTCATTTTCTCCTATTCGATCAGAAAAAACAACCTTTCCTCACATAACTATTGTTTTTCTAAGCTGCCTTCTCTGTTATAATTCAGAGAGACATAGTGATGATAAGACTCCTAAAAAAGAGACCAAACGATTGGGAGTGCGATAATGGAAGAGATACCAAGTAAACAAAACGAAAAATTAACTCACATTGCATTAACAAATGATTTGATCTATCTGCTTAGTCGTTCAAGACACGACTGGATGAATAAACTGCAGCTGATCAAAGGAAACTTAACATTAGAAAAATATGACCGAGTGTTTGAAATTATAGAAGAAATGGTCATTGAAGCACAGCATGAATCCAAACTCTCAAATTTAAAAATTCCCCAATTGGCCCATTATTTTCTAACATTTAATTGGGAGTCGCATTTTATCACCCTAGAATATGAAGTGCTTGGTGAAACACGAGACTTATCAGCATATGAATCGCAGCTGCTAACGGTATCAAGGGAGTTGTTTACGATATTCGATCAATCAGTTTGCCAAAAAACTGAAAATCATTTAACGGTCACGCTCCAAACAGATCATGAAGAGAATGATGTGGTCTTATATTTTGATTTCAAAGGGAAAGTAACAACTTTGAATGGGTTAAATGCATTTCATGACGCAAATTATCCATATATGAATATAACGCAATTTCATGTGACGTCTCATGAGTCCATGATTGAGCTTTGTTTGAGGCAAGAACGAGATATGTGATGCAGAGAAACGGAGGAAGTTATGTTTGTAGATCAGGTTAAAGTGTATGTTAAAGGCGGTGACGGCGGAAACGGTATGGTGGCGTTCCGTCGTGAAAAATATGTACCAAAAGGCGGGCCTGCAGGTGGCGACGGCGGAAATGGCGCAGATGTTGTATTTGAAGTGGACGAAGGGCTCAGAACGTTGATGGACTTTCGTTATAAACGCCATTTCAAGGCTGATCGCGGCGAGCACGGGATGAGTAAAAACCAGCATGGCCGAAATGCGGAAGAAATGGTCGTTAAAGTTCCACCGGGCACGGTTGTGACTGATGCAGAGACAGAACAAGTATTAGCTGACTTAACAGAGCATGGGCAGCGGGCAGTCATTGCAAAAGGCGGACGAGGCGGACGTGGAAATACACGATTTGCTACACCAGCAAACCCTGCACCACAGCTTTCTGAAAACGGTGAGCCAGGTAAAGAACGTGACGTAATCTTAGAATTAAAAGTGCTTGCAGATGTGGGACTCGTTGGTTTCCCAAGTGTTGGTAAGTCGACGCTACTTTCGATTGTCTCTTCTGCGAAACCGAAAATTGCAGATTATCATTTTACAACGATTGTGCCGAACCTAGGAGTTGTCGAGACAGATGATAACAGAAGCTTTGTCATGGCGGATCTGCCAGGACTGATTGAAGGAGCGCACCAAGGTGTTGGCTTAGGTCATCAATTTTTACGTCATATTGAGCGGACACGTGTTATTGTCCATGTCATTGATATGTCTGGACTTGAAGGACGTGACCCATACCAAGACTACGTGACGATTAATGAAGAGCTTGAGCAATACAATATGAGATTGACAGAGCGTCCGCAAATTATTGTTGCCAACAAAATGGACATGCCAGATGCAGCTGATAATTTACCCTCATTTAAAGAAAAACTAACCGATGACCATCAAGTGTTTCCGATTAGTTCGATCACAAGAGAAGGGCTTCGTGAGCTCTTATTTGAAATCGCCAATCAGCTTGAAACAACACCGGAGTTCCCGCTCTATAATGAAGATGAGCTATCTGATAACCGTGTGATGTACAAGTTTGATGAAGGAGAAGCACCATTTAAAATCTCAAAAGATTCTTGTGGTACGTTTGTCTTAACTGGTAAGGCACTTGAGAGACTTTTTAAGATGACAGACTTCTCAAGAGATGAATCAGTTAAACGTTTCTCCAGACAATTGCGCGGAATGGGTGTCGATGATGCCTTACGTGAGCGTGGTGCGAAAGATGGCGACATCATTCGTCTGCTTGAATTTGAATTTGAATTTATTGATTGATCTCAAGGAGGGTCCAGTCCATGGGCTCTCCCGTTTTTAAAAGGGGAGAAAACAGGTGAAAGAAGAAACGTTCTATTTAGTGAGAGAGGATGTACTTCCAGATGCGATGCGAAAAACGCTTGAAGTCAAAAAGCTGCTTGATCGCAAAAAAGCGGATTCAGTTGCCGATGCTGTTCAAAAAGCGGATTTAAGCCGTAGTGCTTTTTATAAATATCGAGATGCTGTTTTTCCGTTTTATACGATGGTCAAAGAGCAGATCATCACATTGTTTTTCCATCTTGAGGACCGGTCTGGAGCTCTGTCTAGGCTGCTTCAAATTGTGGCTGACTCTGGCTGTAATGTGCTATCCATTCACCAAACCATTCCGCTGCAAGGAAGAGCGAATGTCACCCTATCGATCAGTACGGCTGGCATGGCAGATGATATCAATACAGTCATGAATCAATTAAGAAAACTTGAGTTTGTCGAAAAAGTTGAAATTCTAGGTTCTGGGGCGTAAAAGGAGAGATCATAGCAAATGAAGCAATTAACTGTAGGTTATTTTGGACCAGAGGCAACATTTACTCATTTGGCCGTATGCTCTTGCTTTCCAAAAGATGCAGTGCAGCGGGCCTATGCAACGATTCCGCAATGTATGGATGCTGTGTCAAAGGGTGAAGTAGATTTGGCTGTCGTTCCGCTTGAAAATGCACTTGAAGGATCTGTCAACTTAACGATTGATTATTTAATCCATGAAGACGCACTGTCCATTGTTGGTGAAATGACAGCACCGATTCGGCAGCACCTGCTTGTCCATCCGTCAAGAGCGGAGAGCTGGGAGACATTAGATGTCATTCAGTCACATCCACATGCGATTGCTCAATGTCATCAATTTTTGAAAAAGCAGTACCCTGAAATTCCGCACAGACCAGTGGAATCAACAGGCTTTGCAGCGAAATACATTAGTGAGCATCCAGATGAAGCTGTTGGTGCGATTGCCAATGAGATTGCCGCAAAAACGTACGGATTGACCATTGCGAAAAAAGACATTCATGATTATCCACACAATCATACACGCTTTGTTATTTTACATAAACACCTTAAGGCATCGTTCCCAATGAATTTGGGGTTTATTTCAAAGCCCAAAACCACTATTGTTGTTAGTCTGCCAAAGGATGACCAATCAGGCGCATTACATCGCGTGTTATCTGCTTTTTCTTGGCGGAATCTCAACTTGTCAAAAATTGAATCTCGTCCGACAAAAACAGGTCTTGGACACTATTTATTTATCATTGATATCGAAAAAGAGATGGATGATGTACTTGTCCCTGGGGCGATTCAAGAATTAGAAACGATTGGCTGCGAGGTTAAGCTGCTTGGCAGCTACCAAACATATGAGTTAATAAATGAAAAATAGTGTCCCGTTAGGACACTATTTTTTAATCTGTAATCAGAAATCCAGCTTCATCTAGCGTTTGTATCGCTTGGTCTAGTTGCTTTTGACTATAGGAAGTGAGGGTATGTAAATGTACGCCACCTGTAAGCTCTGACAAGTAGGAGGCGCCTGTGTTTGAAATGTGATGAACGAAGTCAGCTACTTGTTTGCGTGTGCTGACGCAAATAGAGGCGGTCAGCTCACCGTAGACTGGGTGCTCTATGATGACGTCTTTCACTGTCACGCCAAAATCGACTATCAGTGTCAGCTCCTCTTCTGTACGATGAGGATCGTGCTTGCAAGCAATAATTTGTTCAATTTCAGTTTCAGGTGCATGCTTTGGCGTCAAATACACATAGCCTTGGCTTGTGGCAAAAATGGGTTCGTTTTTTGCTTTTAGTAATGAGATATCTTGTACAATCACTTGTCGTGATACAGCGGCTTTTTTAGCTAAAAAACTTCCTGTGAGGGGTGTATCTGTTTCTTTCAGCCACTCTAAAATGGCACTTCTTCTTTCTTCGCCAATGAGTTTCTTCTCATGCTCCACGTCTTATTCTCCTTTCTTCTCCTTTTGCAGGTTCTCAAATGTATGCAAAAGCTGATCGATGTCATCTTTTGATGACCGTCGTCCAAATGATATGCGAATGAATTGAAGGGCATCACGATGTGATAGACGCAGTGCCTTTACAGCAGGGGAAGGATGATGGTAACCAGAAGCACATGCGCTTCCGGTGGATATACAAATCCCATGCCGGTTACATGCTAACATTACATATTGTCCTTCAAACCCTTCAAAAAAACAACCAATAATATGAGGCAACATACGGCGTTCGTCATCGTATTGAAACGTACGGACAGGTAGCTGTCGTTTTTTTAGCTGCTGAAGAAAATAATCACGAAGCTGTCCATCCCTCTTGTGCTGCTCATCTAGCTTCAACATGGTTTGTTCGCTCGCAGCAACAAAAGCACCAATGCACGGAACGTTCACAGTTCCCGGACGAAAGCCGTTTTCCTGCACAGAACCTGCATATAGAGGCTTCCAAGGGACACACGTGCCCATATAGACAGCCCCAGCGCCCTTAGGGGCATACACTTTATGACTAGAGATGGACATAGCATCAACTCCAAGCTCCTTTACGGACACACGAATCTTCCCAAATGTTTGAACTGCATCTGTATGAAAAAGAACTTGTCTTTCTTTTAAAAGAGGTGATAATTCAGCTAACGGCTGGATAATACCTGTTTCTGAGTTTGCATGCTGGATGGATACTAGTCCTGTTTCAGGCAATAAAGCTTTTTTAAGGATGTCCTGTGTGATGATCCCATCTTGATTCGGTTCTATGATCGTGACCTTCACGCCTAGGCGATGTAAGGCATTGACCGCGTGATGAACGGAAGGGTGCTCTACTGATGTTGTGATGACATGCTGTTTATGTGGAAGCAGTCCATTCATAATGGATTGAATCGCAAGAATATTCGATTCAGTTCCGCCGCTTGTAAAGTAAATGCCTCCAGGTTCGGCCTCAAGTATCGTAGCAAGTGATTGTCTGCTGTAGGCTAATATTTCATTTGCTCTTCCCCCAGCATCATGAAGGCTGCTTGCATTCCCGTAACAATCTTTGCTTAGCTGCTGGAATACATGAAGCGCTTCTTCAGAAACAGGTGTAGAAGCTGCATAATCTAAATAGACCAAACCGATCCATCTCCTGTATGAAAATTTTTTCTTGTATTTATTGTAGTCTTGTGTAATGATATGTGTCAAGACAGGTGTAAATGACAGGGGGGTTGATTGTGTCATCAATCAAAAAAGTCATTGTGGTGGGGGCAGGCATTGCTGCACTTTCCTTTGCGAAAACCATCTCAGAAAACTGCCAAGTTATCATGATGACAAAAAAACAATTTTCCTCTAGTAATTCCATGCTGGCACAAGGAGGCATTGCTGCTGCCTTTTCAGCCCAAGATTCAGTCCAGCAACATGTGCAAGATACGCTAGCTGCTGGATGTGATCATAATGATGACAAAACCGTACAGGAGTTGCTGCTTCTTGGAAAACATCTTGTGAAGGAGCTAGTGGCGGAAGGCTGTCTATTTGATCTCAATGAGGAGGGACTCCCGCAGCTAGGTAAAGAGGGAGCTCACACATCTAACCGCATTCTACATGCAGGAGGAGATCAAACAGGGAAAGCCCTCGTGCAGTTTCTGAAAAGTCAGCTTGGCTCACATATTCATTTATACGAATATCATCATGTCATGGATCTACTAGTCCATGAAGGGAAATGTACTGGAGTAGTGTGGAAAGACGAGAAAGGACATGTGCATACAATGACCGCAGATGCAGTTGTTCTATCGACTGGTGGCTGTGGAAACCTCTATGAGATGAACACAAATGATCCTTCTGTAACAGGCGATGGTCTACTGCTGGCTTATCGCGCTGGAGCACAATTAGTGGATCTTGAATTTGTTCAATTTCACCCGACCCTTTTGACGATCGCTGGAAAAGCAGTTGGTCTCGTTTCAGAGGCAGTGCGAGGTGAGGGAGCATACTTAGAAGATGAAACAGGCAGGCGGATTATGGAAGGCATTCATCCACAGAAAGATTTAGCTCCTAGGGACATCGTCGCTAGAGCTATTTTTCATGAGCAGCAGGCGGGTCATCATATTTATCTCAATATACATGATATTCCGCACTTTCCTACGCGTTTTCCAGTAATCTATGAGATGTGTTTGCGGGCAGGAATCGATATGGTAAGCGGTCGGCTACCAGTCTCCCCCGGCATGCACTTTTTAATGGGAGGAATCAAGGTCAATGAACATGGTGAAACGACCGTTCAATCGTTGTTTGCTATTGGTGAAGCGGCTTGTACAGGATTACATGGCGCCAACCGGTTGGCGAGTAATTCTCTTTTAGAAGGTCTTGTGTTAGGAAATAAAGCGGCTAGGCGAATTGAGCATATGTCAAAACGGCAAAAAGCGATCTCAACTTTTCCTCTTCAAGAAGTGTGGTCTGTTCCAAATATCTCAGAGGCTCAGCTCAGAAACTGGATGACAGTATATGCCTCAATTGTTAGGGATGAAAAAGGCTTGCAAACCTTGCTGGATAAATTGGAACGTGTCTCTTTTCAGCAAATTAATGTGAAAGATATCACAAATGAGCAGATAGAATTAAGCAATCAATGGTCATTAGCTATCTGCCTTGCAAAGTCTGCACTACTTCGTACAGAAAGCAGAGGCGGGCATTATCGCATGGATTATCCATATAGAGATGATGTCTTATGGCGAGGAAAACAGATTGTACATGAAAAGGGCCACATTCACATCATGGAAAATGAAAGGATCAGTGCCAAATGGAACGTTTACAGTTAAAACAAATGCTTACTCATTTTTTAAAAGAAGATATTGGCTTTGGAGATGTGTCAGCTGATGCCATCTTTGGAGACAAGAGAGGAACAGCTTACATCATCGCCAAACAATCGGGGGTATTGGCAGGATCACAAGTCATTGAAACAGGGTACCATCTGCTGAATGAAAAGATTCATACTGAGCTCTTTCTCCAGGAAGGAGACTGGATTCATTCAGGGGCTGTACTGGCTCAAATAAGAGGTCCGGTCAATGACTTGCTAAAAGGGGAGCGGGTCATTCTCAATATGTTGCAGCGAATGACAGGTATTTCCACATTGACGCATGAAGCGGTGCAAAGATTAGCTGATCCGTCTATTATGATTTGTGATACGAGAAAAACGACACCCGGATTACGGATGTTAGAGAAATACGCCGTGAAAGTAGGGGGCGGAAAGAATCATCGCTTCGGCTTATCGGATGGTGTCATGATTAAAGATAATCATATTGCTGCATGTGGATCTATTCGGGAAGCTGTAGAAAAGGCAAGAGCATACGTTGGTCATATGGTGAAAATTGAAGTGGAAATTGAATCAGAAGCGCAGCTCAAGGAAGCAATTGCAGCAAAAGCAGATGTCATCATGTTTGATAACTGCTCCCCAGCCCAAGTAAAGCACTTTAAACAAATGACACCTGAAACAATCCTCACAGAGGCATCAGGAGGAATTACGTTAGAGACTTTGCCAAGCTACCGGGGAACCGGTGTAGACATCATTTCCCTTGGTTTCCTGACACATTCTGCTCCATCTTTTGACTTTAGTATGAATATGGAATTTAGCCACAAAGGGGGAACGACTCATGTCCATGCTTGATGTACTAGCGAATCAACACGCGGCCATGATGCCAGATGAATATAAACACCGCTCTTATGAAGAGATGAAACAGCGTGTTTTAGATATCAAACGAGCTTTCGGTTCAAAGCTATTTATACCGGGGCATCATTATCAAAAGGATGAGGTCATCCAGTTTGCAGATGCAACAGGAGATTCATTGCAGCTAGCGCAAATAGCAGCTGACAATCAGGAGGCAGAATACATTGTGTTCTGTGGTGTCCATTTTATGGCGGAAACGGCTGATATGCTGTCAAAAAAAAATCAGCATGTTTTATTGCCAGATATGAGAGCAGGCTGCTCGATGGCAGATATGGCGAACATGAAACAAACGGAAAGAGCATGGGATAAGCTCACTGATTTGTTTGGGGATACGATACTCCCGCTTACTTATGTGAACTCAACAGCTGATATTAAAGCATTTGTCGGTAAGCATGGTGGATCGACCGTTACATCTTCAAACGCTAAAAAAGTAATGGAGTGGGTGCTTACGCAAAAAGAGAGGGTTCTTTTTCTCCCAGATCAGCATTTAGGGCGTAATACGGCCTTTGATTTAGGTATACCGCTAGAAGAAATGGCTGTCTGGGATCAAATAGAAGAAAAGCTTATCACCGATCAGCCGCTTCATCACATTAAAATGATTTTATGGAAAGGGCATTGCTCAGTACATGAGAAGTTTACAGTTCAGAATATTGACGAAACAAGAAAAAAGGATCGTGACATTCAAATTCTTGTTCATCCAGAGTGCACGCATGAGGTGGTAAGGGCTTCTGATCTAGCTGGTTCAACGAAATTTATTATCGATACCATCAATCAGGCTCCAGCCGGTAGTAAGTGGGCGATTGGAACAGAAATGAATTTAGTTAAACGCATCATGGACCAGCATCCAGACAAACAAATTGAATCCCTCAACCCAGATATGTGTCCATGTTTGACAATGAACCGTATTGATTTGCCTCATTTGTTATGGTCACTGGAAAGCATTGAGAAGGGTAAGCCGGTCGGTTTGATTCAGGTCAATGAAGACATCACAAAAGACGCTTTGCTTGCATTGAATAAAATGCTCAACATGAAATAAAAATGAAGCCTCCCCTCCTATCAGAAACAAGTTTTTATCATATCGGCTTGTAAATATGCATAAATTTATGTTGAAACATAATGTACTTCTGACATAACCGCTACGTTCACGTTTTGCATAGGAGGGGAAAACGTTGAAAATTCATATTGTGCAAAAAGGAGACTCCCTTTGGAAGATTTCAAAGAAATACGGAGTTGACTTTCAAGAATTAAAAAAGCTAAATTCACAGCTCAGTAATCCAGATTTGATCATGCCTGGTATGAAAATCAAGATTCCATCTAGTGGTGTTCCTGTAAAAACAGATCATCACAAAGCGAAAGAAATGCCAAATCTGAAAGAACATCCGTATGTGAAAGAAAAGCCAAAGGATGTCGTGCAAGTGCAAGATACGAAGCCGAAGGAAAAGCCTAATGAACCGGTACCTTATGTACCGCCAGTCCCAAAGGTCGAGCAGCCCGTTTTTCCGCAAGTGGATGTGAACTATTATCAGACCAATCTCTACCAGCCATTTACGCCTCCTCCCAAAAAAGAACATGAGAAAAAAGATCACATTCATGAGAAGAAAGACCACAAGGACCATTCTCATCATGAAAACAAGGATCATATGAAAGATGAAGTTGTGAAGGGGTATGATCCATTCATTCATATTCCTCATCAAAAAGAGGAGGGAAAAGATATGGAACACGACAATAACCTAAACAATAACTTAAATATTCCTAATTTTCCACAGATGCCGAATGTTGGAGGGGCAGCAGTAGGGGGAATGGCTGATAACAAAGAACATCATCAGCAGCATCTACATGAGCATTATGATCCATATTATGGTTATGGTCAATACATGCCTGCTATGTATCCATGTCCGCAGCAAATGATGCCAGCATCACCTATTTTACCTGGATCAGGACTTTGTTATCCGGTTCAGCCATATTATCACCATCATATGATGATGCCGTTTCCATACCCTGCTCAGCCGTATTACCCTGCCTATCAAGCACCAGTTTTCAACGGGGAAAATCATGAGCATCATGCGAACGACGGACAACACTGGCACCACCATATGCATCCAAATGCCAACGCAAATGCGAACGTCAATCAAGGGTTTTATCCAAACGCTTCAAATGAAGCATATGTCAAGGAAGACTGCGGTTGCGATGACGGCATGAAGCACCATCACCAGCCATGGCCTGGATATTATCCAAATTCTGCTACTCATGGCCAAATGGGTGATCCAGCACAGCCTTACATGCAGTCATATCCCAATCAGTCTGTATTCGCAAGACCAGAAGAAGACAAAGAAGATTAATGACAGAAGGGACGATCTCAATCGTTCCTTTTTTTGTTTATAAATGACAGCTTGTTTTTCCCCTTAACTGTACATGCTAAAACAGAGCCTGTTTCTCGCTCATAAGATTGAATTTGTACAGGGGGTTTTTCGTTTGAGACAAAAATGGCAAAAAACGATCGCATTAGTGCTTCTTCCTATTGGATTAACTGCATGTGGTACAAATGACAATGCTGGTGTAGATACACGCTATAATCAATCAGGCCAGCCGGTTGGTTATTACTCAAATCAACAAGCGACAGACAACAATCAAGATCATCAAGGCCCAATTTCTGAACTCATGGAAGGAATGAACGGAAATACAACGAATATTGATTATCGTTCACGTCCTCAAGCCAATGATCGAATACCTCTCACAGGCGGCGATGGTCGCTACAGTCATGGAGATATGAATTATCATGATCAAATGTCGTTCTCTGGCTACGACAAACAAGAGAATGTGCAGCGTTCACGAAAAATCGCAAATCGCGTAAATAAAATGGACCATGTAGCAGACTCACAAGTCATGGTCACGGATGAAAATGTGTATATTGCCATTAAATCAGATGGGCGCTTGACATCAGAGGGAGTATCACAAGTAGAAGAAGCAGCGACTCGTTATGCGGATGGAAGAGCTGTCCAAGTCATCAAAGACGAAGGTACATTTACACGCTTTAGAGATATGAGAAAAACACAATTTGAATCAGGCCAAGCAGGCATGACTCGATAGTTATTTCAGATTTGATCGAAATGAGAAGGAAAGATGATGATGCATAGAAATCTGGATATCATGATCATCGGTGTAGCTAGGGGAAAGGAACTATTTTCCTGAATTTTCTAGGGGTGCCCCTTCAAGTGGGCTGAGAGAGAAGTAGAGCTTCTTGATTTGGCTCGTACCAGCGTGAGGAAGTCGAAGATGATTACATGTGAATGACAATCATGTTTTTTTCTGACGAAGAAACCAGGTTCTCAACATAGAGCCTGGTTTTTTGCTGCTCCTGATTCCATCCTGTCCCATGACAAGAAGAGAAGGAGAGACAGCAAATGAAAGAAAAGAAAGATGTTCTATCAAACCAAACATTTCGATCAAGCTTTGATGGCATTCAAACAGGACAAAGTTTGTTTTTCTGTAGATGTTCGTTTCTTCTTTTTTTCAATACTTTGAAAAAAATTTAAGCGTCTTGTGTTTGAAAGGAAAGAAGCAGGGGAAACAAGTTGTATAGAGAATGAATGAAAAGAGCTGACCTATCCGGTGAGCGAACAAGAAGGAGTGGAAGGTGATCTTATGATGAAAGTATTTAAGGTAACATTTCATATGAACAATGGGGAAGTGCTTGAATTCGAGCTGAAACGGCCAGCTACCTATGATGTGTATAAAAAAATTGAGGAAGCCAATCATTGGTTTAAGCTGAACGATGACATCATTAACTTATTAAATGTAAATAGTATCCATGTGGAAACAGAATAAAAACAGACAAGCCGCTTGAAAGGAGAGCGGCTTTTGTTATGCGGAGTA
Organism: Bacillus sp. FJAT-53060; assembly: GCF_037104745.1. Taxonomy (NCBI): domain Bacteria; kingdom Bacillati; phylum Bacillota; class Bacilli; order Caryophanales; family Bacillaceae; genus Bacillus; species Bacillus sp. FJAT-53060. The sequence continues at coordinate 24,674 of NZ_JBAWSW010000027.1, read as the reverse complement.
ATCATTTCGATTGTTAAGCTGGCCACGAGAAAACCAATTCTTTTTGTACAAGTATGCAATCACTTCAAGCGAACCTGACGGGGCCTTCCTTTGTTAAAATCAGATTTCGCAGATGGATATCTGAAGGGATTAACCCTTTCTGACGTGCTTCTTCTAGCGCATCATCTACCTGTTCAATCATTTGTTTTTTGATCGGAATTCCCTTCGTCAGGCATTCAGAATGTGTAGCCTTTAATATATTCCATTAAAATAAACTGATCCCCAGACTCATATATCTCAGGGTAGTATAAGGAACCGAAAAGTTTTTCGTAAATTGCTGCCTCTTTGTAGGCTATATTTTGATAAGCAGGGAAAAAGACTTTTAGCGCCATTTTCATACCGTCTTTCTTTTATGAAAATACATAGGCACTTCTTCCTTTGCCGCACAGCTCAAGCTCTGCCGGTTTTAAGGCGAGCTTATTAATGAAAAACGGTCATCCGGTAGAGAAATGGGTGATATAAAACATAACATATCAAATGAAGAATATAACGAGTGACCCTTAAAACATGACCGTGTGATTGATTTGGTTAATGTTTAGAAAAATGGGTCAAACTACATATGTCAATGCATCGATCTCAAGTTCTAAAGAGGTGTAAATAGTGAAAGTGAAGATGAAATGTTTCGTTACAGGACTTATCATGACAAGTGTGCTTTTTTTTGCTGCGGATATGGAAGGAAAAGAACACTTGCAAAGAGAGTCAAAAACCATGAACGTTCAGCTTGAAAAGGTCTATCTTGACGGCGATGTGAGTATTGAAAGACACCGGGCATCATTAGAAGACAAAGACACATTTTGGGCGCGTTATAAAGGCTGGACATTGGTAGAACAGCGAGAGGATTTTGCCCTTTTTAGAAAGCAAATTGATGATATATCCCCATTAAGTAAAGCAAATGGATATATCGGATTATCAGAGGACGGTGTGATTTCTACGTTTCATGGAAGGCCTGACGGGTGGGCGGAGCCTATACATCTTTTTTTTCAAATTGATACGTCCCGTTTAGAAAGTCATGTGGAGGAGCAGCTTGAGCAAGGCATTCCTTTTCGAACAAAAGATGAATTTGAGCAGGTGCTTGAGGTCATGAAACCTTATCGAAATGAAAGATCGTTTTAAAGCGTGTGACAGCTTGCCGGTGGGAAACCGCAGGCTGTTTTTCATGGTTTCACCATAAAAATGAACTGAGCGAACGTATGTTAACTTTTATTGCGGTTTTCTTTTCGATTTATGTTACAATGAAGAACAGTCAAAGAGGTGAAAACGGTGATAGAGTTTGTGAAAGGGACCATTGATTATGTGTGTCCCCAATATATTGTCATTGAAAATGGCGGAGTGGGATATCAAGTCTATACCCCAAATCCGTTTATCTATCAAGTAAATAAACAAGAAAAAATTTATACGTATCATTACATAAAGGAAGACGCGTTTTCGTTATATGGATTTCAAACAAGAGAAGAAAAAGCGTTGTTCACAAAACTGTTAAATGTCACAGGCATTGGACCAAAGGGTGCGCTTGCGATTCTTGCTTCCGGTGATCCTGGAGCTGTCATTTCAGCGATAGAACGTGAGGATGAAGCTTTCCTTATTAAATTCCCTGGTGTTGGTAAAAAAACAGCACGTCAGATCATTCTGGATCTGAAAGGAAAGCTCGGAGATGTGGTGCCAGAAATGATTGGCAACTTATATAACCACCAGGATCATATTCAGGTCGAAACGCAGCAAACCACATTAGATGAAGCGCTTGAAGCCTTAAGTGTTCTTGGGTACGGTGATCGTGAAATCAAAAAGGTTCTTCCATTATTAAAAGAAGAAAAGAATCTCACAACCGATCAATATGTAAAAAAAGCTTTACAAAAAATGTTGAAATAGGGTGATGTCTCATGGATGAAAGACTCGTCTCAACTGAAGCAGACAACCATGAATCAGCCATTGAGCAAAGTCTACGGCCACAGACGTTAAGCCAATATATTGGTCAGCAAAAAGTAAAGGATAATCTCAGCGTATTTATTGAAGCTGCCAAAATGAGGCAGGAAACGCTGGATCACGTCCTTTTATATGGGCCGCCTGGACTCGGGAAAACAACGCTTGCGTCGATTATTGCCAATGAAATGAATGTTCAGCTGCGTACAACGTCTGGACCTGCGATTGAGCGTCCTGGAGATTTGGCGGCCATCTTGACATCTCTTGAACCTGGCGATGTTCTTTTTATTGATGAAATCCATCGCTTGCAGCGTTCAATAGAGGAAGTGCTATATCCGGCGATGGAGGATTTTTGTCTAGATATCGTCATTGGAAAAGGGGATACAGCTCGTTCCGTGCGGCTTGATTTACCGCCGTTTACGCTTGTGGGTGCAACGACGCGTGTCGGGCTTTTAACGGCGCCGCTTCGTGACAGGTTTGGCGTGCATGCAAGATTGGAATACTATGAGCAAAGAGATCTGGCTCACATTGTGGCAAGAACAGCCGAGCTGTTTGAGATTGGTATTGACATTCGCTCGGCTGTAGAGATAGCGAGACGTTCTAGGGGAACGCCGAGGGTCGCCAATCGTTTGCTTAGAAGAGTGAGAGATTTTGCACAGGTGCTTGGGAATCATGCCATCACACAGGACATTGCGGAAGATGCCCTTGAGCGCCTTCAAGTCGACAGACTCGGATTAGATCATATTGACCATAAACTGCTGTTAAGTATGATTGAAAAGTTTAGAGGCGGCCCTGTTGGACTTGATACGATATCAGCGACAATAGGAGAAGAATCACATACGATTGAAGATGTGTACGAACCCTATTTACTTCAAATTGGTTTCCTCCAAAGGACACCAAGAGGGCGGGTCGTCACAAGAGAAGTATATGAACATTTTCATATGGAGGTTCCGATTCGTGACTGAATTCCCTAAAATATTAATGATTTTAGGTGGTGTCCTTTTTGCCGCAGGTTTATTGTTTCAATTGGTTGGTAAGCTTCCAGGTGATATTTTTGTGAAAAAAGGAAATGTGACGTTCTTTTTCCCTGTTATTACATGCATTGTCATTAGCATCGTACTAACTATTTTACTCAATCTCTTTGGACGGATGAAATAACGTTAACTAGTTAACTACAGAATAGGTGAAGGAAATGAAGCTAGAATTATTTGATTTTGATTTACCAGAAAGATTAATTGCGCAAGTCCCACTTGAAAAACGAGATGCATCAAGACTTATGGTTTTAAATAAACAAACGGGTGAGATCACACACGATACATTTTCACAAATCACGGATTATTTCCAAAAGGGTGACTGTCTCGTTTTAAATAATACTCGAGTTCTGCCTGCACGTTTGTTTGGGATGAAAGAGGATACAGGTGCAAAGGTAGAACTTCTTCTCTTAAAACAAGCAGGAGGGGATAAATGGGAAACGCTCGTCAAGCCAGCAAAACGTGTGAAAAAAGGAGCGGTCATCACGTTTGGTGATGGAAGGCTAAAAGCGGTGTGTACAGAGGAACTGGAACATGGCGGTAGAAAAGTCGAGTTCCAGTATACAGGCATTTTTTATGAAGTGCTTGAATCTCTTGGAGAAATGCCGTTGCCTCCATATATTAAAGAGCAGCTTGACGATCGTGAGCGCTATCAAACCGTGTATTCAAAAGAGATTGGGTCCGCTGCTGCTCCTACTGCAGGTCTTCACTTTACAACCGAGCTACTGGATTCGCTAAAAGCGAAAGATGTGCATATTGCTTTTATCACCTTACACGTAGGGCTTGGCACGTTTCGTCCGGTCAGTGCTGAACGCATTGAAGAACATGAAATGCACGCAGAGTTTTACGAAATGAATGCAGAAACGGCTGAAGAGCTTAATCGAGCGCGTAAAGAAGGAGGAAGAATTATTTCCGTTGGAACGACGTCAACAAGAACGCTCGAAACCATTGCAAGTGCACATGATGGCAAATTCAAGGCGTCAAGTGGCTGGACGTCGATCTTTATTTATCCCGGCTACACATTCAAGGCGATTGATGGGATGATTACGAATTTCCACCTGCCGAAATCGTCGTTAATTATGCTTGTCAGCGCATTAGCTGGACGAGAACACGTGCTGAAAGGGTACAATGAGGCTGTAAAAGAGGAATACCGATTCTTCAGCTTTGGCGATGCCATGCTGATTCAATAACATCATACAACAAAGATAGGAGGGCTCATTTTTGTCGCAATTACCGATTCGCTATGAGTTCATTAAATCATGCAAACAAACAGGTGCACGTCTTGGACGGGTTCATACACCGCATGGCTCCTTTGAAACACCTGTATTTATGCCAGTAGGTACACTGGCTACAGTCAAAACAATGGCGCCTGAAGAATTGAAAGCAATGGATGCAGGCATTATCTTAAGTAATACGTACCATCTATGGCTCCGCCCGGGGTATGACATTGTGAAAGAGGCAGGCGGCCTGCACAAATTTATGAACTGGGATCGAGCGATTTTGACCGATTCGGGCGGATTCCAAGTGTTTTCTTTAAGTGAATTTAGAAAGATCGAAGAGGAAGGCGTTCACTTCCGTAATCATTTAAACGGAGATAAGCTATTCCTATCTCCTGACAAGGCTATGGAGATTCAAAATGCGCTCGGCTCTGATATTATGATGGCATTTGATGAATGTCCTCCATATCCAGCAGAGTACGATTACATGAAACGTTCTGTGGAACGGACTAGCAGATGGGCAGAACGCTGCTTAACAGCGCACCAGCGTCCAGAGGACCAAGGTCTGTTTGGAATAGTGCAAGGTGGAGAATATGAGGAGCTTCGTAAACAAAGTGCAAAGGACCTTGTTTCACTTGATTTCCCAGGTTACGCAATTGGAGGATTATCTGTTGGTGAACCAAAAGATGTCATGAATCGTGTGCTAGAGTTTACAACGTCATTTTTACCGGCAGATAAGCCAAGATACTTAATGGGTGTTGGCTCACCAGATTCATTAATTGACGGGGCTATTCGCGGTGTTGATATGTTTGATTGCGTACTGCCGACGAGAATTGCAAGAAACGGCACTTTGATGACAAGTGAAGGGCGACTTGTCGTAAAAAATGCAAAGTATGAGCGTGATTTCAGACCAATCGACGAGAACTGTGACTGCTATACATGTAAAAACTACACACGTGCATATATTAGACATTTAATCCGTACAAATGAAACCTTCGGAATTCGATTAACAACTTATCATAATCTTCATTTTCTGTTAAAATTAATGGAGCAAGTGAGAGAAGCTATCCGTGAGGATCGTTTAGGTGATTTTAAAGAAGAGTTTTTTGAGCGTTATGGCTTTAACAAACAGAATGCGAAAAACTTTTAACGCATAAACGAAAGGCTTTACAATCTTTTAGAAAGGGGTGAGATAGAATGGATGGTGGTATGGGTTCAATCATTATGATTGTTGTCATGTTTGCTGTGCTTTACTTCTTGTTAATCCGTCCACAGCAAAAGCAACAAAAAGCTGTGCGTCAGATGCAACAATCTTTATCAAAAGGCGATAAAATTGTCACAATCGGTGGATTACACGGTGAAATCGACTCAATTGATGAATCAAAAGTAATCATCAAAACAAGTGAAAACAACCGTTTAACTTTCGACCGTCGTGCTATTAGAGAATTAGCTGACAAAGGCTAATCCTCAGATACATAGCCATAAAAAAAGAGCGATGTTATCCGCTCTTTTTTTATTTGCCTCGAATATTGACGCCGATCATTCCCCCTAACATACAAATCCCCAAAAAGGCTGCATGATAGATAAATTGTTCTGGTGAGAAGGTTTCCCCAAATCCTAAATATTGAAACAAGAATACAGTGAGAGAAAAGATAAAAGAAGTGATGGCCCCAATGAGCCAGCCTCGCTCCTTTGCTTTCCCTCCAGAAATGATCCCTCCTAGAAAAAGTGCCACAAAGGATAATATCATAATCATCCATTTAAACGATGCTTCCTGCATACTTGTCAAGGTAAGCATGAGTGACACAAGTAAGCTTGTGACAATCATCACGATAAAAATGGCAATTAAGCCGGATACAATGCCTTTTCCTATTTGTTTGGTTTCCCGCATGTGATTAATCTCCTCTCCAATTGACCGAAGCTTGTCTTTTACTAAAATGTATTCATGGAAAAGAAAAAATAGACATGTTTCTCTCGATAAAAACAAGGGCTTTCTTTTCTACATAAATAAAGTGTTTTGACACAAGCTATGATGGAAGAAGGAGGGGTTACACCACATGCAGGACATCTTAATCATCTCCGTTAGAACAGTTATTTTATATTTTCTCATATGGTTTATCTTTCGATTAATGGGAAAGAGGGAGATTGGCGAACTTAGTATTTTAGATCTTGTCATTTTTATGATGATCGCTGAAATTGCGGTGCTGGCCATAGAAGAAGTAGAGGAGCACATGTTACATACGGTATGGCCGATCCTGCTGTTAACCTGCATTCAAATCATACTTGCCTACCTGTCATTAAAGTTTCAAGGTGTTCGGCGTTTTCTTGACGGCAAGCCGACCTTGCTCATCATTAATGGAAAAATAGACGAGGGTGCGATGAGAAAGCAGCGATATAATTTTGATGATTTGCTTATTCAATTAAGAGAAAGCAACATCGACAGTATTCAGGATGTCTCCTATGCCATTTTAGAGCCATCAGGTAAGCTCGCCGTCGTCAAAAAAGAAAGCAAGCGCAAACATGCTACGCTTGAGCTTCCTCTTATTGCAGACGGTGTTGTTCAACATGACCATCTCAAACAGATCAATCAAAATGAACAGTGGCTAAAAGAGGAGCTTGCCAAAAGGGGATATCATGAACTTGATCAAATCTCCTATTGCAGCTTTAATCAAAAGACTTTTTATATTGATTTGAAAGATGAAGTGAGAAAGAAGAGATGAGCTAAAGTAGCTTTCCAATGAACGGGATGCGGCGCAGCTCTTCCCGTTTCACTAGTCCTAGACAGATTAATAGAATGACATAGAGCATGCATGTTAAAAAGATCAGCATCACAAGCTCAGCAGGGGCAGAAAAAAGTCCGCTGACTTGATGCTTCAGCCACAAGCTGACAGCCCCCGTTCCTAAGATCACAAGGACGCATATACCATACTCCTTCAATGGTAAATGAATAGGCAGAACCTTTCCAACAGTTGCTGCATGGAGCAATGTGACGAGGACGATGCCAATTAATATCGCAAGTGCTGCACCCATAATACCAAAGCTTGGCTGGGAAGCAAGGACGAAGATCATTCCTGTTTTCACAACAGCTCCTATTAGGCTATTGGTCATCGCGGCACCAGCTAAATTCAATGCTTGAAGAACGGCTTGGAGTGGACCTTGAAAATAATATAGTAAAAAAAATGGTGCCATGAATTTTACATAGATGGCCGCATGCGATGAACCATACATGAAGAGCGTTAAATTTTCTGCATAAACGAAAAGAATAATGCACGAAATTCCTCCGCTTAGTAAACAAAGGCGCATGGCCTGCTTCAGCCGATATTCCACCGTTTTGCGTTTGTTCTGTTCCATTCCTTCACTAATCGCTGGGACTAATGCGGTGGAGAGTGAATACGTAATAAAACTAGGTAGTGTTAAAAGGGTGAGCGCAAGACCGGTTAACTCACCATACTGCCTTGTCGCTTCAACAGCTGCATATCCAGCTATGGCGAGACTTTGCGCAACAACAATCGGCTCTAAAAACCACGAAATATTGCCTATAAAACGGCTTCCTGTCGTTGGCAGGGCAATACTCATTAGCTGCTTAAACGTGTCCTTCCCATCATGAATCGCCTTGAAAAACCGCTTTCGGATACGGATGGTCTTTTTATAACGAAAGGCGATCATTAAGTAAGCAAGTGAAATCATCTCTCCAACCACTGATGAAATCATGGCACCAGCAGCCGCATATTCAATCCCATAAGGCAGGAATGCTGTTGTACACACCGCTACAAGAGAAATTCTTGCGACCTGTTCCAGTACTTGCGACATCGCAAGTGGACTCATTTGCTGTTTTCCTTGGAAGTAGCCTCTTAACACACTGGAGATGGCGATCACAGGTACGACTGGTGTAATGGCAAGCAGTGGGTAGACCGTTCTAGGATCTGTCAGCATATTTTCCGCCATAATTGGTGCAAACCATAAAAAGAGCGGCGTGAAAATGAGACTAAGTGATCCTGTTATGGCAAGGGACATAACCAAAATACGTTTTGTTTTCTGTTTGTCACCCCGGGCTTCTGCTTCTGCGACAAGCTTACTAATAGCAACAGGCAGTCCAAATTGTGTCAGCGTCACGGCAAGAAAAAAGGTAGGTGCAGCCATCATATAAAGCCCGACCCCTTCTTCGCCAATGAACCTTGCGATGACAATTCGATTGACAAAACCTAATATTCTCGTGATAAAACCTGCTAAAATTAAAATAATCGTCCCTTTTAAAAACGTTTGCTTCGTCAAATCAGAGATCACCTGCCTTCTCAAACGACATAGAATCATATACAATAAGATATGCGTGTATATCGTCCAAGCATGACAAGTCAATCGATAAAAAACTGAAAAGGGGGAGCCTCATATTGACACAACATCCGGCTGCTATATATAAAGACCATTTAAAGCCTTTTCTGTTCAGTAAGCTTGAAGAATTCATCGTTTTGGGCTATAAAGATGTAGATTTAGAGGAATTATGGTCATACTTAGAGAATAAGAAGTGGAAGAAAAAACAAGAGCATCCGATGCATGAAATGGTTGCAGATATTTTATCTGTGAAAATTGGTGAATTTATGAACTATGCAACCGTTCAGTCGTTTAAAACGTCTGCTTTTTTGGACAGTGAAGATGGCAAGAATATGCTAGATGAACTGTTGAAATAAGCCATCGTAATGGATTCAAGTGTTTAAGGAGGAAATACATAATGAAAAAAGGGCGCATACTTGCGTTTTTCTTAGTGGTTCTGTTAATCGGAACGGGTGTGGGCTATTTGACAAAGCCTGTTGCCAATAATATTACGCTAGGACTGGATCTACAAGGCGGATTTGAAGTCCTGTATGATGTACACCCAGTGAAAAAAGAGGACAAGATTACAAATAGTGTTCTTGTCAGTACTGTTGAAGCTTTAAACCGCAGAGCCAATGTACTTGGTGTAAGTGAGCCGAACATCTCAATTGAAGGCAACAATCGAATCCGTGTGCAGCTTGCAGGTGTAAAAGACCAAAACAGGGCAAGGGAGATACTTTCGACTGAAGCGCAGCTTTCCTTCAGGGATACGAATGATAAAGAGCTGCTAAATGGCTCCGATCTTGTAGAAAACGGGGCAAAGCAAACATTCAATCAAACGAATGAGCCGATTGTCACAGTTAAGCTAAAAGATGCGAAGAAATTTGGTGACGTGACGAGAAAAGTAGCAGCTATGGCACCGAATAACCAGCTTGTCATTTGGCTTGATTACCATAAAGGCGATTCTTTCAAAAAAGAAGTCACAAAATCGAATCATAAGTATGTGTCTGCTCCTAATGTCAATCAAGAGATAAACAGCAGTGACGTACAAATCGAAGGAAACTTTACTGTCCAAGAAGCAAAAGACCTTGCAAGCATTTTAAATGCCGGGGCATTGCCTGTAAAATTAACTGAAAAATATTCAACATCAGTGAGTGCACAATTTGGTGAACAGGCACTAAATGAAACAGTATTTGCAGGGATTGTAGGAATTGCTATCATTTTCTTATTCATGCTGCTTTATTACCGAATACCTGGTCTTATTGCTGTTATTACATTATCTACGTACATCTATATTACCTTACAGGTGTTTGACTGGATGGGGGCTGTTCTCACACTGCCTGGAATTGCAGCACTGATTCTTGGAGTAGGAATGGCTGTTGATGCCAATATCATCACATATGAACGGATAAAAGAAGAGCTCAAGCTTGGTAAGTCTGTCCGTTCTGCTTTCAGGTCTGGGAACCGCAGATCATTTGCGACCATCCTTGATGCCAACTTAACGAGTATTATTGCAGGGGGTGTCCTTTTCTTCTTTGGGACAAGCTCTGTAAAAGGGTTTGCGACCATGCTCATCCTATCGATCTTAACAAGCTTTATCACGGCCGTATTCTTATCAAGATTCCTCCTTGGACTGCTTGTTGAAAGCCGCTTTCTTGACCGTAAAAAAGGCTGGTTTGGTGTTCGTCAGAAAGACATCATCGATATCCATGAAACAACAGAAGATACTGAACCAAAAACGCCATTTGATAAATGGGATTTTGTCAGCAAGCGAAAAGGTTTTATGATTTTCTCAGTAGCTGTCACTATTGCTGGAATCATTGTGCTTTCTATCTTCAAGCTGAATGTGGGAATTGATTTTGCAAGTGGTACAAGAATTGATATCCAAAGCGATCACAAGCTGTCAACTGAGCAAGTGGAGCAAGACTTTAAAAAGCTAGATCTTGAGACAGACAGTGTCGTGTTATCTGGTCAAAATGAAAATCAAGCAGGGGCACGATTTGTTGGGGTGCCGAATAAAGAAAAGATTGCTGAAGTGAAAGATTACTTCAAAGATAAATATGGAACAGAACCGAACGTCAGCACCGTGTCTCCGACTGTTGGAAAAGAGCTTGCGCGCAATGCATTATACGCACTGATCATTGCTTCAATTGGGATCATTATTTATGTATCTATTCGTTTTGAATATAAAATGGCCATTGCAGCCATTGCTTCACTTTTATATGATGCATTCTTTATTGTGGCATTCTTTAGTATCACTCGGTTAGAGGTAGATGTCACCTTCATTGCGGCGATTCTCACGGTTATCGGGTACTCGATCAATGATACGATCGTAACGTTTGATAGGGTTCGTGAACAAATGAAAAAACGCAAACCGAAAACGGTTGAAGATCTATCGTATATCGTCAACTTGAGTTTACAGCAAACCTTTACACGATCTATCAATACGGTGCTCACTGTGCTGATCGTCGTGATTGCACTACTCATCTTCGGATCAGCGTCTATTACAAACTTCTCCATTGCTTTACTCGTCGGCTTATTAACAGGGGTGTACTCATCTCTTTATATTGCGGCGCAAATTTGGCTTATATGGAAAGGTCGTGAGCTGAAAAAGCCGGCTCAAATAGACACAGAACAAGATATTTAACCTAGAAAGACTGCCTTCTTGGTCAATCCCTGTCAAGTAGACAAATATAAAAAGCCTAAGCAGCCAGTGTGAGACGGTATTCTATCGGGGCACACTGGTTTAATTTTTTTGGAATTGATCGTGATTAAAGAATATATCTTCTGTTTCCTTCTTCATACTTTTCACGGCTTTCATCTTAATTTTTTTTCGTATAGTATTGAAAATGTTGTCCTTTACGTACCATAAAAAAATCCCCTCCAAGTATAGTTCTTAAAGGGGAAAATGGCATCTTTCCAGTCTTTTTCCTTTAGATCGTCAGTAAGTTCCACTAGGAAAAGTCGATTTGAAAAAACATTTCAGGTTTCATTGATCTTGAAATGGTCTTTTGCTATAATGACATACGTTTAGATCAGTTTCCTTTCTGTGTTTAAAAAGGACAAGAAGTAGGGAAGAATAAAAGAAAAATCTTGGGGGATATGTGGATGAATAAACAACAATGGACCATCATACTCGCATTTATTTTCGTATTAGTTGTTTCAGTATTTGCCGTGATCAATGTACGACCTGTGCAAGTAGACTACTTATTTGGAACGGCTGAATGGCCGCTGATTCTTGTCATTATTGGTTCTGTTCTAATGGGCGGACTCATTGTGGCTTTTGCAGGGATATTCCAAATTATCAAGCTTAAACGTGAACTAAAAGCATTAAAAGCTGAGCGTGCAGCCGTACCGTCTCCTTCTACTCTTCCTACGAAAAAGGGGGACAAAGACGTTCAACAGAAATCGAATGTCACACCCTCAAAAGAACAGCAGTCGTTTTTTAACCGAAAGGAAAAATAATTTCTCATTACAATTTTATAAAATAAAAATTGAAACCCCTCAGGCCACTCTAGTATAATAGTGTGGTTGAGGGGTGAATTTATGTTATTATCTAAAATGCGCTGGGAATATGAACATCCAAGCGAAGAAAAAGTGATATCACTCTCTGAAAATCTGAATATTTCAGCGCTGACTGCATCGCTTCTTGTAAAAAGAGGGCTCGAAGAAGTAGAAGAAGCGAGGTCTTTTTTATTTGATCAAAAAGCCGAATGTCATGATCCATTCTTATTAAAAGGAATGAAAGAAACAGTAGAGCGCATCAACAAAGCGATCGAAGAGCAGGAATCGATTGTGATTTTCGGAGATTATGATGCAGATGGTGTGACAAGTACGTCTGTGCTTTTACATACATTAAAAGAGCGATCTGCGAAGGTAGACTTTTATATTCCGGATCGATTTAAAGAAGGCTATGGGCCTAATGAACAGGCTTTTCGATATATCAAAGAGCAAGGAGCATCGCTTGTTATCACGGTTGATACAGGCATCGCTGCTGTAAATGAAGCACGAATTGCAAAAGAAATAGGATTAGACCTGATCATCACAGATCACCATGAACCAAGTGATGAGTTGCCTGAGGCACTTGCGATCGTACATCCTAAGCAGCCGGGCTGTGAGTATCCGTTTAAAGAGCTGGCCGGTGTTGGTTTGGCGTTTAAAGTGGCGCATGCACTGCTTGGGAAGCTGCCAGTTCAGTTATTAGATCTTGCTGCAATCGGTACAATTGCGGATCTTGTCCCACTACATGATGAAAATAGATGGCTCGCAAAAAAAGGGCTTGTGCAGCTTCGCCAGTCTAATAGACCGGGGCTAAAAGCGTTAATGAGAGAAGCAGGAGCCACTCTTGAAGAAGCAAATGAGGAAACGGTTGGCTTTCAAATTGCTCCAAGGCTGAATGCCGTGGGACGAATTGAGCAAGCAGATCCGGCTGTTCATCTTTTGATGACAGAGGATATGGACGAAGCAGTAGAGCTGGCTCGTTTTGTACAAGAACTCAACAAAGAACGACAGAAAATCGTCAGTACGATCACCGAAGAAGCCATTCAAATGGTTGAAGCGGTTGACGGAGATGAGTTTGCGATCGTGGTAGCTAAGGCTGGCTGGAATCCAGGCGTTGTCGGTATTGTTGCCTCGAAATTGACTGATACATTTTCTCGCCCGGCGATTGTGCTGGGAATAGACGAAGAAACGCAAATGGCAAAAGGATCAGCTCGGAGTATTCCTGGCTTTGATCTATTTTTCCATCTGAGCAAATGCCGCGACATCCTGCCGCATTTCGGTGGACACCCAATGGCGGCAGGTATGACAATTCAAGCGGATGATGTCCCTTTACTTAGGGAAAGGTTGAATCAATATGCAAATGAAATGCTAACAGAAGAAGATTTTATTCCGATTCAGCGGATCGATGCGGTGTGCAAAATAGATGACATTACGGTTCAAGCGATTGAAGAAGTGGGGATGCTGTCACCATTTGGGATGCTGAACCCTAAGCCGTTCATTATGATTGAAGACGCCAAGATCGAAGACATCCGAACAATTGGGGCCAATCATCACCACATTAAAATGTCGCTGAAAGACGAAGACAAGCTGCTTGACTGTGTCGGTTTTCACCAAGGGGAATTAAAAGAAGAGCTCGTCTCGGGAAGCCACATTTCCGTCATTGGCGAAATCTCGATTAATGAATGGAATAATCGAAAAAAACCTCAGCTTATGCTAAAAGATGCTCGAGTAGATGAATGGCAGCTGTTTGATTTGAGAGGGAAAAAGGATTGGGCACAAAACGTATCGACACTTGATCCAGACAAATGTCTTGTTATTTGTTTTGATGAAGAAACAAAACATGAAGCGGAGCTAGTGGATATTCCGATTCATCTTATTCATGCAGAAAATGTTTCAACGTTTGAAGTACATGATAAGTATGTAGTCTTTTGCGATGTTCCTGCAGATGCGCACTTAATCGAACTGCTCTTAGAAAATCAAAAACCAGCAAGAATTTATACGGTGTTTCAAAGGAAAGTAGATCACTTTATGTCCGCTTTTCCTAGTCGTGACCAATTCAAATGGTTTTATGGGTTTTTATTAAAACGGGGAAGCTTCCCTCTCAAAGAACAAGGGATGGAGCTTGCCAAACATAGAGGTTGGACAAAAGATACAATCATTTTTATGACAAAGGTGTTTTTTGAACTCGGTTTTGTTAGAATAGAGAATGGTGTGCTGTCAATAGTACGTGATGCCCCTAAAAAAGATTTAACTGCATCATCGTCCTATACAGCAAAACAACGATTGATGGAACTTGATCAAACACTAACATATTCCTCAGCCAAAGAGTTGAAGGAATGGCTGAATAGCATGATGAGCGAAGTCTCACCTGTGCTTTGACGTACGAGGAGGAAAAGGAAAAGATGGATTTAAAACAATATGTGACAGTTGTACCTGACTACCCAAAGGAAGGTGTACAATTTAAAGATATTACAACGTTAATGGATAAAGGTGAAGTATACCGTTATGCCACGGATCAAATCGTTGAATACGCGAAGGAAAGAGACATTGATCTCATTGTTGGACCTGAAGCGCGTGGATTCATTATTGGCTGCCCTGTATCATACGCACTTGGTGTAGGTTTTGCACCAGTTCGTAAAGAAGGAAAGCTTCCTCGTGAAGTCATTAAAGTTGATTACGGCTTAGAGTATGGTAAAGATGTATTAACGATTCATAGAGATGCGATTCGTCCTGGTCAGCGTGTACTGATTACAGATGACTTACTTGCGACTGGTGGAACGATTGAAGCGTCCATCAAACTTGTAGAGGAATTAGGCGGCATTGTCGCAGGGATTGCATTCTTAATCGAGCTGACGTATCTTGACGGCAGAAAGAAGCTTGACGGTTACGACATCTTGACGTTAATGCAATACTAATGGAGTTTTACGCAAAAAGCACTCAGTAAGAAGGGTGCTTTTTTCCTATCAAAAATCTTTTAGCGGACTCTCTTTACATCTATCGATTTTTTCTTGATAATAAAATACAATACAGTTTTCAATTAAAAAGGTGATTCCATGGCGAACGAACAAGTTTTAACGGCGCAGCAAGTCATTGACAAGGCAAGAGAATACCTGTCCGCTGAACATATTCAATTTATAGAGCGAGCATATGAATATGCTGAGAATGCCCACAAGGAGCAATACCGGAAATCTGGTGAGCCCTATATTATCCATCCCATTCAAGTGGCGGGAATTCTTGTTGATCTTGAAATGGACCCATCGACCATTGCTGGCGGCTTCCTGCACGATGTCGTAGAGGATACAGATGTGACATTAGAGGATTTAAAAGAGCATTTTAATGAAGAAGTGGCAATGCTTGTTGATGGTGTGACAAAGCTCGGGAAGATTAAATATAAATCACAAGAAGAACAGCAGGCCGAAAACCACCGAAAAATGTTTGTTGCAATGGCGCAGGATATTCGCGTGATTTTGATTAAGCTGGCAGACCGTCTTCACAACATGAGAACGCTCAAACACCTTCCGCAGGAAAAGCAGCGAAGAATTTCAAATGAAACGCTTGAAATCTTTGCACCGCTTGCGCACAGATTAGGGATTTCAAAGATTAAGTGGGAGCTCGAAGATACAGCACTCCGCTATTTAAATCCGCAGCAATATTACCGGATTGTGAATCTTATGAAGCGCAAAAGAGCTGAACGTGAGAAATACTTGGACGAGGTTGTCGATGAAGTGAAAGAACGCGTGTCTGAGGTGAACATCAAGGCTGAATTTTCAGGCAGACCAAAACATATTTATAGCATTTATCGCAAAATGGTTATACAAAATAAGCAATTCAATGAAATTTATGATTTGCTGGCGGTTCGTATTTTGGTTGACAGCATTAAAGACTGCTATGCAGTTCTTGGGATTATTCACACATGCTGGAAGCCGATGCCAGGTAGATTTAAGGATTATATTGCAATGCCAAAGCCGAACATGTACCAATCCCTTCATACAACGGTAATCGGTCCAAAAGGTGATCCGCTTGAAGTTCAAATCCGTACAGTGGACATGCACGAAATTGCAGAATACGGGATTGCGGCACACTGGGCATACAAAGAAGGCAAAGAATCAGCAGAATCTACGGAAGAAGCCGTTTTCCAGAAGAAGCTGTCTTGGTTTAGAGAAATCCTTGAGTTCCAAAATGAATCCACAGATGCGGAAGAGTTTATGGAGTCGTTAAAGATCGATCTCTTCTCTGATATGGTGTTTGTGTTTACACCGAAAGGAGACGTCATCGAACTTCCGTCTGGCTCAGTCCCTATCGACTTTTCTTATCGGATTCACTCGGAAATTGGGAATAAAACGATTGGAGCCAAGGTCAACGGCAAGATGGTCACGCTCGATCATAAACTAAAAACAGGTGACATTATTGAAATTCTGACGTCAAAGCATAGCTATGGACCAAGTCAGGATTGGGTAAAGCTTGCCCAAACCTCCCAAGCGAAGCACAAGATCAGACAGTTTTTCAAAAAACAGCGACGTGAAGAAAATGTCGAAAAAGGCCGAGAGCTCGTGGAGAAAGAAATCAAAAACCTTGATTTTGATGTCAGAGACATTCTCACAGCTGAAAACTTGCAAAAAGTCGCAGATAAATTCAATTTTTCAAACGAAGAGGACATGTATGCGGCCGTTGGTTATAACGGTATTACAGCACTCCAAGTGGCGAACCGTTTAACAGAAAAAGAAAGAAAACAAAGAGATCAGGAAGAACAGGAGAAAACGGTCCAAGAAGTGACGGTGGAGCCAAAGCCGTATCACGGGAAAAAACGCGAAGCTGGTGTACGAGTCAAAGGGATTGATAACCTGCTTGTCCGTTTATCTAAGTGCTGTAATCCTGTTCCTGGTGATAACATTGTTGGTTTTATTACGAAAGGACGAGGCGTATCGGTTCACCGTGAGGACTGTCCGAACGTGAAGACAGGAGAAGCGCAGGAACGCTTAATCCCGGTAGAGTGGGAGCATGAACAGCCTGCTCAAAACCGTAAAGAATACAATGTGGAAATCGAGATATTAGGATACGATAGACGCGGCTTACTCAATGAGGTACTTCAAGCAGTCAATGAAACGAAAACAAACATCTCCTCTGTTTCTGGGAAGTCTGACCGTAACAAAGTGGCAACGATCCATATGGCCATCTTTATCCAAAATATTAACCATTTGCACAAAGTAGTGGAACGCATCAAACAAATCAAAGACATTTACTCTGTTCGCAGATTTATGAATTAGAAAGGAAGTATATCGTCTATGAGGCTTGTTGTGCAGCGTGTGACACGTGCATCTGTAAAGGTAGATGAAGAGATCACAGGTGCCATCAATGAAGGATATATGGTGCTCGTTGGTGTCACACATGGAGATACTGAAGCAGATGTGCATTACTTAGCTGAAAAGCTTGCCCATTTACGTATTTTTGAAGACGAAAGTGGGAAAATGAATCGTTCTTTATTGGGTGTAAAAGGAAGCGTTCTGTCTGTGTCTCAATTTACCCTTTATGGTGATACAAGAAAGGGCAGACGGCCGAATTTTATGAAAGCAGCCAAGCCTGATGTGGCAAACTCACTTTACGAATGTTTCAATGAAACCCTTAGAAAAAAAGGCATCCATGTAGAAACGGGCCGTTTTGGGGCGATGATGGACGTGTCATTGACCAATTCAGGGCCTGTGACCATATGGATGGATAGCAAAGAATAGACTTACCCTAGACTGTAGATAAACTCTTGCACGAGTTTGTTTAGAGTCTTTTTCTTTTGGCCTAAAACAAAAAAAGAGGCGTCTGCACCTCTTTTAGCGGAAATATTGTTTTAATCCTTCTGTCATTCCTTCTGTGACTCGTTCTTGGTAGGAGGCGCTGTAAATAATCGCTTCCTCTTGAGGGTTGCTTAAATAGCCGAGTTCATATAAAAGGGAAGGCCGTTTATTTTCTCTTAAAACAAAATAATCTCCGAATTTTACACCCTTATCTGGGATTTGTGAGCGTTTTGCGACTTCAGTATGAACGTTTGTCGCAAGGCTTTGATCCTTTGATGCCTGATAATAATACGCTGTACTTCCTCTGACACTGGGATCCATAAAACTATCATAATGAATACTAATGAAAGCATCTGCATTCCGGTAATGAGATGTGGCAACCCTCGATTGAAGGCTGATAAATGTATCATCACTTCTTGTTAAATAGACATTTGCACCAGAAGCCCTTAATTTTCCTGCCAGTAAATTGGCGGTTTTGATGGTAATGTTCTTTTCAAATGCACCGTCTGCGCCAATCGTGCCACTATCTCTCCCGCCATGGCCAGGATCAAGAACAAATGTTTTCCCTTCTAAAGACCCAGTTCCAGACGATGAATCCTGCTGAGGCCTTGGTGCTTCGATGCTATTTTTCTTTGTTTGAACGACCCAGCTCGCCACATATCCTGTTCCGCCGTTTGGTAGGGTCACTTCATACCAGTCACCTTGCGTGCGAACAATTTGATAAGCAGCTCCTTTCGTTGCTGTTTCTGCGATCGCAGCAGAAGTAGAAGCGCTTTTTCTAATATTGGTTCCATCATAGACAATATATGCTTTCTGATGAGAAGTCGAAGAGGACGGACTCTTTTCATGTACTGAGCTTGATCCTTGGCTGGTAACAATATAATAACTCGCAACCCATCCTTTTACACCTCTGGAATTAATTTCATACCAGCCATTTTGCTCTCGTAAAATGGTGATCTTTGTATTGCGGACAAGTGAAGCCACCACTGGTGCATTGGGTGCTGCCGATTTTCGAACATTCAAGTTAGAGACGCCAACCGTACCTGTATGTTTAGAACGAGAGGACTCACTTGAGCTTGATCGCCCCGCTTTTTGTCCCCCGGATACATATTCAGAGTGAACCCAGCCTTCCACCTGTTTATACGAAATTTTTGTCCACGCGCCGCTTGTTTCCATCTTTTTAGCGGAAGCGCCTTGAGGGAAAGTCCCAATGACTTGATAGGAAGTCCCTGGGCCTGTCCGGATGCGTAGATCGGAGGCTGTCGACGTAATCGTACTACTTCCTTGCGCACTTTGACCTTGCGTCTTTGGCTTAGCAGGCTTTTGTGTGTCAGATGATTTGGTAATCAGCCATGAGACGACCCAGCCTTTTTGTCTGTTCGATAACCCAATCTGCACCCATTCTCCTTGTTCAGAGAGAATCGGATAGCTTTCTCCTCGTTTTACAACAGCTGCGATCCCGTAGCTTAAACCAGGTCCGGTTCGCACATTGATTTCATCTGTTGCAACCACAGCTTGATCTGTTTGAGCAGTCGCATGTGTCATTGGCCAAGTGCTGGCAATGAGGACAAAACAGGTGAGCAGCAACATCATGTGATTGTGTTTTTTCAGATTCAAAACGGTGTTTTCCCCTCCCTTGTAAAACCGATGAATATTAATTCGTTATGTAATGGACTAATTCCTTGCAGTTTCCCTAATAAAAATGAATCAATCTGTTTATACTAGATAAAAATGTGATAAAAGGATGCACAAACATGAGATTAAGCAGAAAATTAGGACGAGTGCAATATAATGGACATCGTGATATCGATCGCTGGCAGCACGACGAAATGGATCAACCAGGCTTCCTTGAAGAAACGGCATCTGAATACGGATGCACGTCAAAAGATGAGCTGGAAAAGAAAAAGAGACACAGCAAGGGTTGACAGAGTGGCAGCACCGACCTTATTATAATATAAATCAACACACTTGAAAATTTAAAATGTGGAACTGATGATAGAGAATAGTAGGGTAATTTGCGTGAGCAGAGAGGAATCGCCTTAGGCTGAAAGCGAATCCGCATGGCATTTATCCCGAAAGAACACTCTGTAGGTTTCCTGCTGAACGCTCTAAAAATGAGTCATTAGGCGGAGAACGTGAATCTGCGTTAAGGATTTGAGCGGGAACATGGCTAGATCATGTTCCAACTAGGGTGGCACCACGGGTATAACTCTCGTCCCTACTATTCACTTAGTAGAGGCGGGGGTTTTTTATATGTCCACATAAAAAATGAATGATGGTCGTAGGAGGACGAAAAATGAGCTTTAATATTCCAAGAGGCACACAGGATATTTTACCTGGAGAGTCAGAACGCTGGCAGTATGTTGAACAAATTGCGAAAGAAACATGTGCAGCCTTCCAATACAAAGAAATTCGCACACCGATTTTTGAGCATACGAAGCTGTTTGCACAAGGAGTAGGCGAATCAACAGATATCGTTCAAAAAGAAATGTACACATTTGAAGACAAGAAAGGACGCAGCATCACACTTCGTCCAGAGGGAACGGCTTCAACAGTGCGATCTTATGTTGAAAATAAACTGTTTGCACAGCCGGCGCAGCCAACAAAGCTCTATTACATTGGACCAATGTTCCGCTATGAGCGTCCCCAGACGGGAAGATATCGTCAATTTTATCAATTCGGGATTGAAGCGATCGGTTCAAAGGATCCTGCCATTGATGCAGAGGTCATTTCACTTGCGATGAGTGTCTATGAGAAAGCAGGTCTTTCCAACTTAAAGCTCGTCATTAACAGCCTTGGTGACAAAGAGAGTAGGGCAGATTACCGCAAAGCACTTGTTGAGCACTTTGAGCCAAGAATTGAAGAATTCTGTCATGACTGTCAAACTCGTTTACATCAAAATCCATTACGTATTCTTGATTGTAAAAAGGATCGTGACCACGAACTGATGACAACGGCACCATCTATTCAAGATTACTTAAATGAAGAATCACGGACTTATTTTGAAAAAGTGAAACAATACTTAACCGATCTAAGCATTGAATACGTCGTCGATCCGAACTTAGTGCGCGGCCTTGATTATTACAATCACACGGCATTTGAGATCATGAGTAATGCAGAAGGCTTTGGCGCAATCACAACATTAGCCGGCGGCGGCCGTTATGATGGACTCGTTGAAGGAATTGGCGGTCCTGAATCCCCAGGTATCGGTTTTGCGATGAGTATTGAGCGTTTCCTATCAGCGATTGATGCAGAACATATTGAGCTTCCAGTACAGGACGGCATTGATTTATATATTGCGGCATTAGGAGATCAAGCAAAAGATTATGCTGTTTCCTTATTGAATCAATTAAGAAAAGAAGGAATTTCAAGTGAAATGGACTATACCGGGAGAAAGCTAAAATCACAATTTAAATCGGCTGATCGCTTGAAAGCCAAATTTATTTTGGTTCTTGGTGAAGATGAGCTGGCGCAGCAAATTGTGAATGTAAAAGATACGGCAACGGGTGAACAAATTGAAGTGAAGCTTGATGAGCTGATTCAAATGATGAAAGCCCACCAGAAAGCGTAAAGAAGGAGTGGAATGTTTGTGTTTGGTAGAACTTTTTATTGTGGAGAAGTAACAGAAGACCAAATCGGTCAGACAGTTGTATTAAAAGGATGGGTTCAAAAGAGGCGTGACCTTGGCGGATTAATCTTTATTGATCTGCGTGACCGCACAGGCATTGTACAAGTTGTCTTCAATCCAGATCTATCAAAAGAGGCGCTTCAGACAGCAGAATTGATTCGTAATGAATATGTCCTTGATATTAAAGGAACGGTTGTTGTAAGAGAGGAAGCAACCATCAACCCAAATTTAAAAACAGGCAAAATTGAAATTCAAGTGGAAACGGTCACCGTTTTAAATGAAGCAAAGACTCCACCATTTGTCATTTCAGATCAAGCAGACGAGGTATCCGAAGATGTACGGTTAAAATATCGTTACCTAGATCTTCGCCGTCCTGTGATGTTTGAAACGATGAAAATGAGACATGAAGTAACAAAAGCATTCCGCCATTTCTTAGACGACAACGGCTTTCTAGATATTGAAACACCAATTTTAACGAAGAGTACTCCAGAGGGTGCACGTGACTATCTTGTCCCAAGCCGTGTACACGAAGGAGAGTTCTATGCCTTGCCTCAGTCTCCGCAATTGTTCAAACAATTGCTGATGGTTTCAGGGATGGATCGTTACTACCAAATCGCACGATGCTTTAGAGATGAGGACTTGCGTGCTGACCGCCAGCCGGAATTCACACAAGTCGATATTGAAATGTCCTTTATGAGTCAAGAGGACATCATGACGCTTGCTGAAGAGATGATGGCAAAGGTTATGAAAGATGTCAAAGGTGCTGACCTTACATTGCCATTACCACGTATGACATACGATGAAGCGATGAATTCTTATGGATCTGATAAACCAGATACGCGTTTTGAGATGAAGCTTGTGAATATTTCAGACACGGTGAAGGATTTAGATTTCAAAGTCTTCAGTGGAGCTGTGAAAAATGGGGGAGCGGTCAAAGCCATTAATGTAAAAGGTGCTGCATCGAGCTACTCAAGAAAAGACATTGATGCACTTGGTGCATTTGCAGCCAATTACGGCGCAAAAGGTCTGGCTTGGTTAAAAGCTGAAGGAACAGAACTAAAAGGACCAATTGCCAAATTCTTTGATGAGTCAAAGCAAGAAGAATTAAAAGAGCAGCTTCAAGTGGAAGAAGGTGACCTTTTACTCTTTGTCGCCGATAAGACATCTGTTGTACATGATGCGCTAGGTGCACTTCGCCTAAAACTCGGTAAAGAGCTTGGACTCATTGATGAGTCTCTATTCAATTTCTTATGGGTGGTCGACTGGCCGCTGCTTGAAAAAGATGAAGAAGAAGGCCGCTTCTATGCTGCCCATCATCCTTTCACAATGCCAGTTCGTGCTGACCTTGAATTAATTGAAACAAGCCCAGAAGACATAAAGGCACAGGCTTACGATCTTGTGCTCAATGGCTATGAGCTAGGCGGAGGTTCTATTCGTATTTTCGAAAAGGACATTCAAGAAAAAATGTTTGGTTTACTTGGCTTTTCGAAAGAAGAAGCATACGAACAGTTCGGCTTCCTTCTGGATGCTTTTGAGCATGGTGTTCCTCCGCACGGCGGAATCGCTCTAGGTCTTGACCGCTTAGTGATGCTGCTTGCCGGCCGCTCTAACCTAAGAGATACCATTGCATTCCCGAAAACGGCAAGTGCCAGCTGTGTTCTTACAGATGCTCCTGGCGGAGTGAGCAAAGCACAGCTTGATGAGCTGAGTTTAGCCATTAAAACAAAAGTAAAACAGTAAAATAGGCGCATGTTTTTATAGGCATGTAAACGCTTGAAAAAGCGACATGCCTATGATATGCTTTCATCAATCAATAAATAAAGTCCTGATACGTACGGTGGTTACCTAGTTTTGACCGAACATTTTTTTATCCGGGAGCTTGCCTTTCCTTTCTGCATACAAGCCTCATCAGAGGACGTATAAAGTCAGGAAGAAAGCACCCACCTGCATGGTGCGGGGTTCAAAACGAAGGAAAAGCTGGCGGCGTCATCGGGACTTTTTTGTGTTTTTTTCTTTTGGAGAAGGATGACGGAGAAGTCTGAATGTGATATGATTCTTTCGATTCATTTTAAATAAAGGTGGAGTGAGGCGTTTGTTACATCAGTTTTCAAGAAACGAGCTTGCCATTGGCAAGGAAGGCTTAGATATATTAAAGAACAGTACAGTTGCAGTGCTTGGTGTGGGTGGCGTTGGTTCATTTGCTGTTGAAGCATTGGCCCGTTCAGGTGTTGGCCGTATTGTTCTTGTTGATAAAGATGATATTGATATTACAAATGTGAATCGTCAGCTGCCGGCACTATTGTCAACAGTTGGTCAGCCGAAGGTTGATTTAATGCAAGCGAGAATCGCTGATATTAACCCTGAATGTGAAGTTGTTGCTCTCAAGATGTTTTATACAGAGGAAACATATGAGCAATTTTTTGAGTATCCACTTGATTATGTCATTGATGCGTCAGATACAATTCATTATAAAATTCATTTGATGAAAGAATGTTTAAAGCGCAATGTGAACATCATTTCTAGTATGGGTGCTGCAAATAAAACAGACCCTATCCGCTTCAAAATTGACGATATATCAAAAACACATACGGATCCTATTGCAAAAGTCGTGAGAACACGTCTGCGTAAGGAAGGCATCCGTAAAGGGATTGAAGTCATTTTCTCAGACGAAAGTCCAATAGTGATTCGAGAAGATGTCAGAAAAGAAGTTGGAAATGATGAAGCGAAGATTCGTAAGGCGCAAATGCCACCATCATCCAATGCATTCGTTCCTTCTGTTGCTGGGCTGATCATGGGTGGTCATGTGATTATGAAGCTTTTAAAAGACATTCCGATTACACGTGTGAAAGATAAATAAAAAGCCCGCCTGCTTTTTGATATGATCCCCTCCATTATAGATAGAAAAAAGAAAGCATACTAATCTGTCGGGACTGACCCCCTAAGATGAGACAAATAAAAAACACCTTCAAGTTTGAAAACGGACCGTTGTGATCCGAAATAAAACATGGAGGTGTTTTTTCTATGGGGACAAGAGTGAGTTATCCAGTTGAAGTCAAACAGAAGGCTGTAGAAATGAGATTGGCAGGTGTACCTATGAAAGAGATCATGCAGGAATTGAATATCAAGAATAAGACGCAGGTTCAGACATGGGTGAGGTGGCATAAGGCTGGGGATACACACAGGTTCGAACAGCCTGTTGGAAAACAATATATCTATGGAAAGGGTCCCGAGTACTCTTCCGAATTAGAGA
>NZ_JBAWSW010000026.1:0-39511 GCF_037104745.1 Bacillus sp. FJAT-53060 | reverse complement strand
AATTCTTTAGAATAGTGTTGAAATTGTTGTCCCTTTCTAGCCATAAAAAATCCCCTCCAAGTATAGTGTAACAGCCAAGATATGTTCTTGGGCTTTTTACACTGTCTACTTAGAGGGGATAATATCAGGGATGATAGCAGGTCTTTATCTCATGTCTTCTCTTAATTTCACGGCTCGGTCAGGAAAGTCAGTGAATATCCCATCGACACCTAAGGAGAACATTTTTTGCATTTGCTTCTCACTGTTGACAGTAAAAGGTCTAATCACCTGATCAGCAGCATGGAGAGCCGATACGACCTCTTTTGTTACCCCAGCGCACTTGATATTAGGGTGATAACCCTTTGCAGGGATTGTTTTTAAATACATCTCCGGCTGATAAATGACATCCATCGTGAGTACAGCAAGCTCTATATGCGGCATTAGCTTGTGAAAAAGAGCTAAACTACCGTGATGAAAGGATGAGACAAGCACACGATCTTCAATTTGAAAGCGCTCAATTTGCTCTTTTACTTTCTCTTCTATACCTGGATATCGATATATGGAATTTTTGAGTTCGATATTGATCATAAAAGATGATTGTTGCGTGACTAGCTCTAATACTTCCTCTAAAAGGGGAATGGACACAGCACCTGTTTCTTCATAAAAAGAATGACTTGCGTCCCCTTTTTTTAATTCTTCAAATGTATGGTCTTTCACTAAGCCATTCAAATTCGTTGTTCTGTTCAGTTTTTCATCATGTATCACAGCCAATCTGCCGTCTTTGGTCAACTGAACATCAAGCTCAATTCCTTCAGCTCCTGAATGGAGTGCGTGCTCAAAGGCTATCATGGTGTTTTCAGGATAGATTCCTTTAAAGCCCCTATGCGCAAAAATTTTCGTCATATGTCACCTCTAAATATGATGTTATCTCCATTATGACGTGTTTATTTCTGTTTTTCCAGTTTGATCACCTCTTCTTAGAAAGAAGAGGGATTGCTCTGTGGTCTCTGCGTCAAGAACAAAAAGGGAAGAAACAAATGCGACTACTGTAATTAACGATTGTTACAACCATTTTTCAAAATAAAAAAACGCCTCAATAAAGAAACGTTTTTTCATGTAAAATGTATTAGCTTGCTCGATGCTCTAAACGCAGACGATCGGCAACCATTGCAATAAATTCCGAATTGGTCGGTTTGGCTTTTGACATACTGACTGTATAACCAAAAAGTGAGGAAATGGAATCGATGTTCCCTCTGCTCCAAGCGACTTCGATGGCATGACGAATCGCTCGTTCCACCCTGCTGGCTGTCGTGTTAAATTTCTTTGCAATGTCGGGATACAATACTTTTGTGATGCTCCCAAGCAGTTCAATGTCATTGTACACCATAGAAATCGCTTCTCTTAAGTATAAATATCCTTTTATATGAGCTGGGACTCCAATTTCATGAATTATCGTCGTAATGCTCGCATCTAAGTTTTTACGTTTAGGTTCAGGTTTATTACGAAGAACACTGTTTTGGATAGATGAAGATCGATGGGTGACTTGTGTGCCGTTTCCACTGACTTGACGAATATGACCGACTAGGTTTTCCATATCAAATGGTTTTAAAATGAAATAGGATGCGCCCAAATCGACTGCCTTTTTCGTTACATCTTCTTGTCCGAACGCCGTTAGCATAATCACACTTGGCTGCTTGGTCATATCAGAGTCACGGAGTCGTTCCAATACAGCAAGACCGTCTAAATGAGGCATGATAATATCTAAGAGGATAACGTCTGGCTCTTTATCTTTAAATAATGTCAGACATTCCTGACCATTATATGCCACCCCAAGTACTTCCATATCTTCCTGTCCCTCAATATACTCTGTCAAAAGGCCAACAAGCTCTCGATTGTCATCAGCTACACACACTTTAATTTTTTCCACGTTCTTTCCTCCCCAATGTCGATTCCTTTAGTCTTTTGTATTCCTCTTCTGAGTGTTCAATTCGACAAAACCATGCTATCCCCTTTAAAAAACTTTAATTTTCCGAATAATAGAGCATTATCTAGCTTTTTCTACGTTTTTCTTAACGAATCGACGATTATTGCAATTTGACAACAGACTATTCTCTATTTTGTCGAATAATCACTTTTTCCTTATTTTATAACATGATGGAAGAGAAAGAAAGAGTAGAAAAAAACTGCCGGAAGATCACGGCAGTTTGATTAATCAGCTTGCTTTTTTGTTTTTTTGATAAAGATCAATTCCTGCTTCTGACAGCATCCATTCAATGTGTACGCCATAGCCGCTTGTCGGGTCATTGACGAATACGTGCGTGACTGCTCCAATGACTTTTCCATTTTGGAGGATGGGGCTTCCGCTCATCCCTTGAACAATTCCACCCGTTTTGCTTAATAATCGTTCATCTGTTATTTTCAAAACCATTCCTTTTGTTGCTGGGAATTTTTGCGGTGTTGTGCTGACAATTTTAATATCAAACTTCTCCACTTGATCATGATCCACAACCGTTAATATCTCTGCTGGCCCTTCTTTTACTTCATTTGATAAAGCGACTGGAAGAGGTTTGTCCGCTACATGATTTTCAAGCTTTTCGGTTAATGTCCCAAATATACCGAACGGACTGTTACGGGAGATATCACCAATCGTTTTTCGTTCGGAAGAAAACCTCGCCAATTTTTCTCCAGGATTACCTCCTGTGCCTTTTTCAATCGATGTCACGGTTGATCTGACAATTTCACCATTGTCGACAACAATTGGTTTTTTTGTATCCATGTCAGAAATCACATGACCGAGGGCACCATACTTTTTAGAGGCCGGTTCGAAGAAGGTCATTGTTCCAATTCCTGCTGCGGAATCACGAATGTAAAGACCAATTCGATAGTTGCCTTCACTTACATCTTTCGCAGGTGTTAATGTTGTTTGAAAGGTTTTATGATCTCTCTTTATGAGTAAATGAAGTTTCTCCCCCGTCTTCCCTGCTTTTTGGATGAATGGGGTGAGGTCATTCATTTTCTCCATTTTTTGACCATTTATTTCAGTGATCATATCCCCTGATTGAATGCCTGCGGCTTCACCTGGTGACTTTTTGCCGTCTTTCGTTGTGATTTGATGAAAACCTACAACGAGAACTCCTACAGAGTGGAGCTTGACTCCAATCGATTGTCCTCCTGGCACGACTTTTAATTCAGGGAGAACATCGACTTTTGTTTTCTTAATAGGAAATCCTTTAAAATCATAAACAATTTCGGCTTTTCCAGCCTTTTGTCCCGTTACTTCAAGTTGATTCTTTTTCTCTGAAAGACTAAAGGCTGGTGAAGAAGCTTCGGCTGCCGCTTCAATTGATGTGTCAATCGATTGCTTCTCGTTCTCAAATACTGCGACATTTGTTGGAATGCTGATATATTCCTTCACTTTGCTCATAAACCCTGTACTTATTAAAGAAACAAGGAGAATAACACCAATGGCTTTTCTCATCTTTTCGGGCATTCATTTTTCACTCTCCTCGCTCCTTACCCACACCAGAACATTAATGTTTTGGCTACATCTTTACTTTTGCCTTCTTAGCGACGATTTATAACCGGCACATGGAGAAAATGATTGGATAAATTGATAAAAGAAAAAGACAATGTCATGCGTATATACAGTGAATTTTAGACAACATAAGAAAAGGCAGCTGGTCTTTCAGCTACCCTGTCGTCTTGACATTATTTGCTTGATGCAACAATTCTTGTGCGTGTTGTTTTGTCAGCTCAGTAACTTCCACACCCGCGATCATTCGACCAATTTCACTCACTTTATCTTCATGGCTTAATGGTTTGACACTCGTTAGTGTTCTACCGGCTTTAGAGCGTTTAGAAATGAAGAGATGTGTGTCAGCCATTGCTGCCACTTGCGGTAAATGTGTGATGCAGAGTACTTGTGAGCCTGCCGCTACTTTATAAATTTTTTCTGCAATGGCCTGTGCGACTCTGCCACTCACGCCTGTATCCACTTCATCAAAAATAATGGACGTGACATTTTGTTTCGCTGAGAAAATACTTTTCACTGCCAGCATGACGCGTGAAATTTCTCCTCCTGATGCCACTTTTGATAAAGATTTCATGGGTTCTCCCGTATTTGTAGAGATGACAAATTGTGCTTGGTCTATCCCATTTTTCCCAATCTGTACTGGTTTCCCGTTTAAAAGCGGACAATCCCGGCTGCCAAAGGACGCATATCGAATCGCAAAAGCCGTATCAAAGGATGACTTCTCCATATACAAATCCTTTAACTCCGCTTGAATTTGCTTAGCTAACTTTTTGGCCATTTTTTTTCGGAGCTCTGATAGGTTGAGTGCTTCAAGCAGTGCGTCACGACTCATCGCATCCAGTTTGTTTTTGAGCGTTTGCAAATGGCTGTCCCGATTTTTTATTTGGTCTATTTCCTCTTCAATCTTGGCCGCATACTCTAAAATTTCCTCAACAGTGGAACCGTATTTCCGCTTTAACTGCTTCATTTCATTCAGCCTAGACTCAATAAAATCAAGACGTGCCGGGTCGAATTCTAATTGATCCAGCATGCTCCGCATTTGAAAAGTAGAATCCTCTAATAAGTAATAGGCATTCGAGACTTGCTCAGAGAGTTTTTTCAAATCATCGTTAATCTCGGAAACCTGCTCTAGCTCGCTTGAAGCCATACTAACCCAATCAAGCCCTCCTTGCTCATTGCGCAGGGCGTTATACGCATTTTGAAGCGATGAATAGATTTTTTCATAGTTGCTAATTTGATGGCGTTCTTCCTGGAGTCTTTCATCTTCTCCTAGCTCTAATTGAGCCGCTTCAATCTCTTCCAATTGAAATTGTAATAAATCTAAGCGGTGCACCAATTCTTGCTCATTTTCAGACAGCTGTTTTAGTTTATGGGCCGTCTTCGTATATTGATCATATGCTTCTTGATATTGTGATAAAGCAGGTGCAATCTCTTCAGCTCCAAATTGATCAAGCAAATGCAAATGATTTTCATCCTCCATCAAGAGCTGGTTATCGTGCTGACCATGTATATCGAGCAAAAGTCGCCCTACTTCTCTTAATATAGAGATGGTGACAAGCTTGCCATTAATACGGCAGATGCTTTTCCCATTTTGGTTAATATCACGGCGAAGAATCATCATTTTATCAGATGCATCGATTCCTTGTTCTTCACATAGGGCAAATACGGGATGATCTGCTGGTACAAGAAAAAGCCCCTCCAGCTCTGCCTTTTTTTCACCGTAACGAACAAATTCAGATGACCCTCTTCCTCCTACGAGAAGCGAGACAGCGTCAATCATAATTGATTTCCCGGCACCTGTTTCCCCTGTTAGAACCGTGAGTCCCTTTTCAAATGAAACCGTTAACTCTTCAATGATTGCAAAGTTTTTAATGGTTAGTTCTGCTAACACTCATATGACACCTCTTTTTGTAAACCTAATCTCTTTATAGAAGCTCTAAAATTTTGGTCGAAACTGTATCCGTATCATCTGGTGTGCGGCAAATGATCAAAATGGTATCATCCCCGCATATGGTTCCCATAATTTCTTCCCAATCTAAATTATCCATTAAAGCACCGATAGCCTGAGCGTTACCTGGCATTGTTTTAAGCACGATTAAATGGCTGGCAGCGTCCATCTTAATAAATGCATCCATGAGAGCACGCTTCAGCTTTGACAGCGGATTAAATCTCTGATCTGCAGGAAGGCTATATTTATATGTTCCATTGTTCGTCGGCACCTTCACTAAGTGCAGTTCTTTTATATCTCTTGAAACGGTTGCCTGCGTGATGTTATAGCCATCTGCTTTCAAAATATCAACTAACTCATCTTGTGTTTCTATCTCTTGGCTTGCAATAATTTCTCTAATTTTAATATGCCTTTGACCTTTATTCATTTTGACCCCCCTAGGCGTTTCATTCTCAGTTTGTCTTTACGCTCTATGTTATCTGATGCACACTTCAAAAAACAAGCATTACATGAGAAACTGTCGATTCTCGTCTTTTGGCCATGTAAAAAGGAATAATAGCGAGCTATTATTCCTTTTGCTTCAATGATCTCATGTGTTATCCAGCTCAGGACTGTTTTTCTTTTCCTTCAATACGGAATGGGCTTCCTTGACCACTTTCTCAAGTGCAGAAGTCGACAGTGCCGCATTCTCCTGTTGATCAGGACGAAGCACCAAATGGAGCAGGAATTCAATATTCCCGTCACCACCAGTTATAGGTGAAAAAGAAACATCCTCTACGTCATAGCTTTCTTTTGACGCAAATTGATTCATTTCTTTTAGCACACCGAGGTGGACTGATGGTTCGCGTACAATACCTTTTTTTCCGACAAGCTCTCTGCCGGCTTCAAATTGGGGCTTGACCAGCGCGATACAGTCACCGCCTGGGACAAGAATATGCTTTAAAGCTGGAAGAATGAGTTTGAGTGAAATAAAAGAAACATCAATAGACGCAACCTCCGGCAGTCCTTCAGTAAAATCAGTTGGAACGGAATGGCGGAAATTGGTGCGTTCCATGACGATGACTCGTTTATCCTGCCTTAATGTCCATGCAAGCTGATTGTAGCCAACATCAACAGCATATGATTTAACGGCTCCATTTTGGAGTGCACAATCTGTAAAACCGCCTGTTGATGAACCGATATCGATCAGTGATTTCCCTTTAACTGTTAAGTCAAATTCTTTTAGTGCTTTTTCGAGCTTTAACCCGCCGCGGCTCACATATTTCAAAGGATTCCCCTTCACAATAAGAGGTGTGTCACGATCAATTTTCTCTCCTGGTTTATCCAAACGGTTTTCATTTGAATAAACGATCCCTGCCATGATGGCACGCTTTGCTTTCTCTCTCGTTTCCATTAGTCCTTGTTCGACTAGTAAAACGTCAAGTCGTTCTTTCTTTGATGTCATGATCCAATTCCTTTTCTTGGTGCTGCGGGTAGCAGGTCACGTAAAACCTCAGCAACCTGTATTTTCGTCAGACCAATTTCTTCAAGCAGTGCATCGACACTTCCATGCTCAATAAATTCATCTGGAATGCCCATACGTTCTACCTTTACATGTGATGTTTTTTTGTCGTGTATATATTCTAATACACTGCTTCCAAATCCACCTTGGAGCACAGCTTCTTCAATCGTTAATATCGAAATACCTTCAGACAGTATTTCATTTAACATTGCTTCATCAAGAGGCTTAATAAAACGGGCATTGACGACACGAACAGATTTTCCTTCTTTTTGCAATTCTTCTGCTGCTTGCAGCGCCATTTTAATCGTTGTACCGAACGTTAAAATAACGGCATCCTTCCCTGGACGAAGAACTTCCCAGGAGCCAATGGGAATGGTTTTAAGCTGTTCATCCATTTTAACGCCTAGCCCATTTCCACGCGGAAAGCGCATGGCAATAGGTCCGTCATCATACTGAATAGCTGTATTGACCATATGCTGTCCTTCGTTTTCATCCTTTGGCATCATAAGTACCATATTCGGCATATGGCGCATAAACGCAATGTCAAACACACCTTGATGCGTTTCTCCATCTGCTCCAACGAGACCCGCACGGTCAATTCCGATAAACACGTTGAGGTTCTGACGGCAGATGTCATGCAGCACTTGATCATAGGCTCTTTGTAGGAAGGTTGAATAAATAGCTAAAAATGGCTTCATATCCTGAGTGGCAAGTCCAGCTGCCATTGTTGCTGCATGCTGCTCTGCAATTCCTACATCAAACATTCGCTCTGGAAATTCCTTTGCAAACCCTTCAAGCTTTGATCCCACAGGCATAGCAGGCGTAATTGCGACAATTCGCTCATCTTCTCTCGCCAGCTTTCTTACTGTCTCACTGACTAGACCACTCCATGACGGAGCCGCTGCTGTCGGTTTAACGAAATCACCTGTATCAATTTTGTATGGACCTGTGCCGTGCCAAGTCCCGATTTTATCAGATTCTGCTGGCTTATAGCCTTTTCCTTTTTTCGTAATGACATGAAGGAGGACAGGACCTTTTGTTTTCTTCGCGTATTCAAGGTTTTCAAAAAGATCTTCGTAGGAATGACCATCTACAGGACCTAAGTAGGTGAACCCCATTTCCTCAAAGAACATGCCAGACACAAGCAAATATTTCAGGCTGTCTTTTATGCGTTCTGCTGTTGCAGCAAGCTTTCCACCTACTGCTGGAATACGCTTGAATACATATTCGAGCTCGTCCTTTACCCATTGGTATTTACCAGCAGTGCGCAATCTGCCAAGCATTGTATGAATGGCACCCACGTTTGGCGCAATACTCATTTCATTGTCGTTTAAGATCACAATCATATCTTTCTTTTCATCACCGATATGATTCAGTGCTTCTAACGCCATACCGCCGGTTAATGCACCATCTCCAATAATCGGGAGGATATATTCATCTGTTCCTCTGATATCCCGCGCTGCAGCCATACCCATCGCACCAGATAATGAGGTTGAACTGTGACCCGTTTCCCATACATCATGTTCACTTTCATTTCGTTTAGGAAAACCGCATAGTCCTTTATATTGACGAAGCGTATCAAACTCCGCACCTCTTCCAGTTAATAGCTTGTGAACGTACGATTGATGTCCAACATCCCAAAGGAATTTGTCTTTCGGGCTGTCAAATACTTTATGAAGCGCAACAGTGAGTTCAACGACACCAAGGTTCGGACCGATGTGCCCACCAGAGTTAGCTAAGGACTCTATTAAAAACGTACGAATGTCAGCACTAAGCTCCTCTAATTCTGCATTTGACATTCCTTTTAGAAAGGTTGGATTTTTTATTGATAAAAGATCCAATCAGGATCAACTCGCTTTCAACAAAATTTCTACATACATCTATAATGCCTTATTCCTATGAATACCAAACGAGGAAAAAGATTTGTCTCATCATGATAAACTGTTTTCAGTTTACCACAATTACTCGAAGACCCCCAAATCTGGCTATTTTTAATGATCTCTTGAGGCAATGAGATCACATAGGTCATGCAATAATTGCTGCTTTAACTCAAGGTTTGAGACGATTTCTTTTGCACGAGTGATATGTTCATTTAGTTTTTCTTTTGCTCTTGAAAGCGTTATTAAAGAAGGATACGTCGACTTATCATTTGCTGTGTCAGAGCCGACACGTTTCCCAATCTTTTCTTCGCTTCCTTCAAGATCTAAAATATCATCACGGATTTGAAAGGCAATTCCAATATGATAGCTAAATTCTCTTAGCTTTTCGATATCATCATCAGATGCGCCTGCCAGCATCGCACCTGCTGCCACGCTGAAGGTTAGGAGCTTTCCTGTTTTTCGCGCGTGAATGGATTCCAGTTCAGCAAGAGGTATTTGTTTTTGCTCTGCTTCCATATCCTCAAATTGACCGCCAACCATTCCAAGTGCCCCTGCTGATTTCACAAGTTCATCGATGATTCTGAGCTTTTGATCAGCGGGTACATCTTCAGATAATTGTGATGTAATCAGGCGGAAGCTCTCGGTTAAAAGCGCATCACCCGCAAGAACAGCTGTTGCTTCTCCATATACTTTATGGTTGGTTGGCTTTCCTCTTCTAAGGTCATCGTCATCCATACAAGGAAGATCGTCATGAATCAATGAATATGTATGAATCATTTCCACTGCGCAGCCAACAGGTATACCGTCTTTTTCTCTTTTTCCATAGGCATTTAAGAGAGCAAGGACGAGAACAGGGCGAAGCCTTTTTCCGCCTGCTTTTAGAGAATAGAGCATAGAGGATTTCAGTTGTTCTGGAATTTGTAATTCCTGAACATATGTAAATAAATAATCTTCAATTACTTGTTTTCGTGTTGTCAAGAATTCATTTAGATTATTTGTCACTAGCATCCGCCTCCTTCACTGTAAAAGAAGCCAGTTCACCGTCCTCTTTTAAAATAAAATCCATTTGCTTTTCAACATGCTGTAATTTTTCATGACAAAGCTTTGAAAGAGTCATGCCTTCTTTGAAATAATGAATGGCCTGCTCAAGCGGTACATCTCCTTCTTCGAGCTTCCGAACAATCTCTTCTAGACCTTTCATGGCTTCTTCAAATGTCATTTGTTCTTCTTTTTGTTTGTTTGATTCTGTCATGATGATTGTCCCTCCTTTTCAATAACCTCACAAATAAGACGTCCATCCTTCATTGTAATGGTCAGATGATCGTTCGTTTCTACTTGGTTTACACTTTTAATCAGTTCATCTTCTTTATAGGCTAAACTGTAGCCTCTTTCCATCACTTGAAGAGGATTTAATGCATTTAGTTTACCAAGAACAGATTGGAACTGCGAATGAATTGTTTTCATTTGCACATTCATATTACGGATGAGCTGATCTGTTTCATTGGCGTAACGTTTTTTCTCATGAAGCAGCTGCTCTTTTGGATGAAGTGGCTTTAGTCTGTATGTTTGGCGGTCAAGTTGGCTGCGTTTTTGTTCAATTTGTTTCGTCAGTTTTTTTTGAAAACGATCAAATACCATATCAAATTGCTGCTCTTTTTGCTCCTGTAATCGCTTTGGAAAACGGAAGGCATAAGAGGATTGAAGCGCCACAAGACGTTCCTTCGCTTGAGAAGTTCGATTTTTTGTCGCCCTTGTTAACCGAATGTCGATGGATTTGATTCGGTCAATTAAGTCGGTGGTATCTGGAACAGCTAACTCGGCTGCGCCTGTTGGTGTGGGTGCTCTCATGTCTGCAGTAAAATCACTGATCGTAAAGTCCGTTTCGTGTCCAACTGCAGAAATGATGGGAATGTCTGATGTAAAGATCGCTCTTGCGACTGCTTCTTCATTAAAGGCCCAAAGCTCTTCAATCGAGCCTCCGCCTCTTCCGACAATCAACACATCGCAGAGCTTTTTTTCATTTGCTTCTTTAATTCGTTCGACGATAGAACGAATAGCATTTTCTCCTTGGACTAACGCCGGAATCACAATGATTTTGGCCTGTTGATACCGCCGATTGATGGTTGTGATGACATCTCGAACAGCGGCTCCTGTTGGTGATGTGATGACACCAACGACCTCTGGATATTCAGGGATTTGTTTTTTATAGCGCACATCAAATAAGCCTTCACTTGCTAGTTTTTTCTTTAGCTCTTCATAAGCTAGATGAAGAGCACCAACACCATCAGGCTGCATTTCCTTTGCATATAATTGATAGTTACCACTCGGCTCATATACTTGGATCCCGCCGCGTACGAACACTTTCATTCCGCTCTTTGGCGAAAAAGGTAGCTTAGATGAAGAACGCTGAAACATCACAGCTTGCATGCGTGCGTTTTCGTCTTTTAAGGTGAAGTAAACATGACCTCTTGAATGAATCTTCACATTTGATAACTCACCTTTGATCCAAATATCTTCTAAGTGAGGGTCAACATCGAATTTTCTCTTTATATATTTTGTAAGAGCTGTGACCGTCACAAAGGCTTTTTCACTCATGACGTATTCCTCCTCTTCAAAAACGCACATTCATCCACCGGCAGCACGCAGGTGGATGAATGGATAAAGCTTATGCTAATGTACGTTTTGCTGATTTAACCGTATTATATGCAAGCATCGTAATAGTCATTGGGCCGACTCCGCCAGGGACTGGTGTGATATAAGAAGCTTTTTCTTTGGCCTCTTCAAAATCAACATCCCCTACCAGTTTCCCAGTATCTAAACGATTGACTCCTACATCGATGACAATAGCGCCTTCTTTAATTTGGTCAGCTTTAATAAAGTTTGCTCGACCGACGGCAACAACTAAAATATCCGCTTTTAACGTATGTTCTGAAATATTTGCAGTTCTAGAATGACAGTATGTAACGGTGGCATGTTCGTTTAACAGCAATTGTCCAACTGGTTTGCCGACAATATTGCTTCGTCCAACTACAACCACTTCTTTTCCAGAAAGATCTACACCTGTTTTGTTTAGCAATTCAACAATACCTGCTGGCGTACAAGGAAGGAATGTGTCTTCCCCAAGTAGCAATTTCCCAATATTCAGCGGATGAAAACCATCTACATCTTTATCTGGTGAGATACGTTCAATGACGGCTTTTTCAGAAATGTGTTTTGGGAGCGGAAGCTGAACAAGAATTCCGTGGAGTTGATCATCATCATTGTATTGATCAATGAGCTGAAGCAATTCTTCTTCTGTAATAGAAGCATTTAAATGATCAAGCTGAAAATGCATGCCCATTGATTCTGCTGCTTTTTTCTTCCCGCGTACGTAAGAAAGTGAAGCCGGATCATCTCCGATTAGAATAACGGCAAGACCAGGTGTGACCCCTTTTTGTTTTAGCTCTTCTACTTCTTTTGCTAATTGTTCACGCTTTTCTTTTGCTGTTTCTTTCCCATCGATGATTGTTGCTGTCATGTCGAATCCTCCTATTGGTGCTTTAGGTCGTTTTTAATGTTTGAAAGTACACCATTTACAAATTTCGGCGCTTTATCATCACCAAATAATTTGGCCAGCTCAATGGCTTCATTCATTGAAACACTAACTGGGATGTCTTCTTGATACACCATCTCGTACACAGACAGCCTTAAAATAGCTCTGTCTACATTCGCAATACGATCGAGTTTCCAATTCACAAGATGCTGTGAAATCATTTCATCGAGCTTGTCCTTTTGTTCGAGCACACCGAAAACCAGTTCCTCGAAAAAAGGATCTGATTCTTGTTCATCCAGCGCATGTGTAATGGCCTCTTTCGGATTAATATTGCTTACATCAATTTGAAATAATGTTTGTAGCGCCTTTTCTCTTGCAGTTCTTCTTTTCATTATTTACTCCTTTAACCACTTTATCCGCTTGTCGTTAAGCCATACAGAGATCATAACATATTTTGACCGTGGTCGCACCAAGATCCATGCAAGCTGACACGAAAAACGAATAAATCAACGCGTGACGGAACTTACCCAAAAATAGGCTTTTAAAAAACCAAAGAAGCAATGCCTCCCTGGTTTCACTTTAACCCATTTTTACATTTCTTTATCTACTTTCAAGCCTCATGTTTTGTATCAAATTGAATGCCGACGACATGAATGTTGATTTCATTAATCGTTAAGGCAGTCATGTTCAAAAGGGTTTGACGGATATTCTCTTGAACAGCAGTGGATACCTTTGGAATAGATAGGCCAAATTCAACCACACAATACACATCGATTGTGATGCCTTCATCAGAGACATCTACTTTTACACCTTTACGGTGATTTTTCTTCCCAAAGCGTTCTGCTACATCAGCAGCGAAATTGCCGCGCATTTCAGCAATTCCTTTAACCTCTGAAGCTGCGATTCCCGCAATGACTTCAATCACTTCTGGCGCAATTTGCACTTTTCCCAATTGACCTTCATCAAGGTTCATTTCAAGCAAATTGTTTTCTGACACGATCATTCACCTCCAAAAGCTGTTATGGCTTCATGATTTGATACGTTTCTAAAAACTTCGTATTAAAATTACCGCTCACGAATGTTTCATGCTCAAGCAATCTGAGGTGGAATGGAATCGTTGTGTAGACTCCTTCAATGACGAATTCTTGAAGCGCACGTTTCATTTTGGCAATTGCTTCTTCTCTCGTTTTACCATACGTGATCACTTTTGCAATCATGCTATCGTAATAGGGCGGAATCACATAACTCGGATAAGCGGCAGAGTCAACACGAACACCTAGACCGCCCGGCGGAAGATACATTTTAATTTCACCAGCAGAAGGCATAAAGTTTTTCTCTGGGTTTTCTGCATTAATACGGCATTCGATCGCCCAGCCTTCATATACGACATCATCTTGGGTAAGAGATAGCGGCTCACCTGATGCGACCTTAATTTGTTCTTTGATCAAGTCAACACCTGTCACCATTTCGGTAACAGGATGCTCTACTTGAATGCGGGTATTCATTTCCATGAAGTAGAACTTCTCTTCATTATAATCATAAATGAATTCGACCGTTCCGGCTCCTGTGTATTCAACAGCTTCTGCTGCTTTCACGGCTGCATCACCCATTTGCTCACGGATGTCTGCATTAAGTGCTGGTGATGGTGTTTCTTCAAGAAGTTTTTGCATTCTTCTTTGGATTGAGCAATCGCGCTCACCTAAGTGAATCGTATGGCCGTGCTTGTCTGCAAGCACTTGGATTTCCACGTGTCTAAAGTCTTCAATGAACTTCTCCAAATAGACGCCTGGGTTACCAAAGTTTTGTGCAGCTTCTTGCTGCGTAATTTTGACACCGTTAATGAGCTCTTCTTCAGTACGAGCTACGCGGATACCTTTACCGCCGCCGCCTGCAGTCGCTTTAATAATAACTGGATACCCAATACTTGCTGCTGTTGAAACGGCATCATCAAGATCTTTTACAATTCCTTGAGAACCAGGGACAATCGGTACGCCTGCTTGTTTCATTGTTTCTCTTGCGACATCTTTCGTTCCCATTTTAGAAATCGCTGATGCAGATGGTCCAACAAAGATAACATTACACTCCGCACAAAGCTCTGCAAAGTCTGCATTTTCAGCAAGGAAGCCGTATCCTGGATGAATCGCATCTGTACCTGTCAGCTTTGCGACACTGACAATGTTTGTGATATTTAAATAACTATCTTTTGAAGCAGTCGGTCCAATGCAATATGCTTCATCAGCCATTTGAACATGTAGTGCGTTGCGATCCGCTTTAGAAAATACCGCAACCGTTTCAATTCCTAGCTCTTTGCAGGCCCTGATGATTCTAACTGCGATTTCTCCTCTGTTTGCAATTAATAGCTTTTTAATCATGATCGTACTCCTTACTCTGCTTTCACTAGAAAGAGGGGTTGTCCGAATTCTACGAGCTGACCGTTTTCAGCTAATACTTCGACGATTTCGCCTTTGACTTCTGCTTCAATTTCATTAAACAGTTTCATCGCTTCAACGATACATACAACTGAGTTTTCATTCACCTTAGAACCTGTTGTCACGTATGGATCTGCTTCTGGTGAAGAAGAAGCATAAAATGTACCAACCATTGGGGATGTGATTTTATGCAGATTCTCAGACGCAGTTGCCTCTTTTGTAGGGGCTTCGGTCTGAGCTGGAGCTTGTTGAGCTGAAGCTGCTTGGACAGGAGCCACTGGTGCTTGTACCGCAACTTGCTGAACGACTTCTTTATTTTTTTTCAGTTTGATTTTTGCACCTTCGTTTTCGTACGTAAATTCATCAATTGTAGATTGGTCAATTAATTTAATCAGTTCATGAATTTCTTCAATTTTTAACATGGATTTGCACCCCTATGTATGGATTTATCTATTTTATAGGCTAGTACTAAAAGTACATATTATAACCATCTTACAGTAGGATTTCGTTGAATTCAATACTATTGTGATGAAACGCTTCAAGCAGACACCTCAAAAAGGCCGTCAAACCATTCAAAAAACGCCCTTTTCGGCAAAGGGCGTTGGTTCATTTTTTATTGATTTGATGGCTCAAAAGTAACGGCTACGTTATCAAGCCCTCTCATTTCTTTTGTGACTAAATCAATAATATCTGCTGCTTGGGACTTTGATTTTTTATCAGAACGAACTGTGATACTCACTTTATCTCCCTCAGCACTCACTAGGGCATCTTTATACCCTTTTGTTTTAATCAATGTCTCCAGCTGACGCTCTGTTCCTTCTGCCTCACTAAGTGCTGTCATTTGATCATAAGCTTCACTTTTTTCTTGCGCTGTTGCATCGTCACTTGACACGATTTCGTTGAATTCTTCACGCTGCTTGCTGCGCTTATCTTCGAGCTCTAGCCTGTATGTTGTGAAAAGCTCATCGTCTGTTTGCTCTGAAACAGCCTTTCCTTCTTCACCACTTGTTTCAACATCCTCTTGTTTGCCATTTGTTTCTTTGTCAGTAGACTTGTTATCGGAGCCTTTTTCCGTTCCTTTTTCAGTCCCTTTTTCTGTTTCAGTCTTTTTCTCTTCAGTTCCTTTTGATTTCGTATCTTCTACTGTCACTGCATTCTCACCTTGTGGGGACATGATATAGTACACACTTAATACGACAACTAAACTTAGCATCGTTAATAGCCAAACCGTTTGTTTTTTTAACATCATTCCGAATCCTCCTTGATTTTTTTAGGGGCAACAGCCACTCTATGGCTCGGTAGATCAAGCACTCGTGTAACCGCTTCAATGATGGTTTTCTTTATTTGAACGTTGTCTACTCCTTGAGCAACAACGAGGACGCCTCGAATCTCTGGCTTTTTCGTTTGGACAACAACAGGTGTTTCTTCATTGCCATTTTTGATGATGACAATCTCTTCTTCCTTTGTTTGATCCGTAACACTTCGCACGCCGCCTGCTTTATCGGTTTCCTCGGTCGTTGTGCTTTTATTGGATTTGTTTTTTTCAAATACTTTTAAAGAAGTCGCATCTACATTTACCACAATAGATACATCCTCAACACCAATGATCGTCTCTAAAATTTCTTTCAACTGATTTTCGTATTCTTGCTCAACGTCCTCAATTGAGTTCTTTGATTTACCTGAAGATGTCGGTTTGAACACCGCCTGCTCTTCTGATGGTGTTTTTTTAGACGCAGGGACAGCAACCTGTTGTTTGCTTGATGGCGGTGACAGGATTTGACTGACTAGCATGAAAGACACGCCGATGATGAATACAAGCAGCAAGTAATGGTGCTTTGTTAATTTTGGTTTCCCTTCACCTTTTTCAGATGACTTGAACAAAGATTTCAGCTTTTGTTTCCAGTCCTTGTTATTCATGATCTACTGCGTCACCTCCCTCAATGATCAGTGAAATGTGTTCAGGACTTGTATTCCATACATCCGCAAGCGTTT
Source organism: Bacillus sp. FJAT-53060 (assembly GCF_037104745.1). Lineage (NCBI taxonomy): Bacteria > Bacillati > Bacillota > Bacilli > Caryophanales > Bacillaceae > Bacillus > Bacillus sp. FJAT-53060. The sequence goes on along the minus strand of NZ_JBAWSW010000026.1, from coordinate 22,718 downwards.
CTTTCACCCTCGCAATCTTTTTTGATGATCCAGCGCTTTCCTCCTTTTGACTGGAGAGATCAATGTCCACCTTCGCCACCGTTTCTACAGCATCACCTGTGAGTAGGGAAAGGACTGCTTTGATACGAAATTGATCCACCTTTATATTCCCATCAAGGTGCTCCTCATCTGCCAACACTTCTACGTGTTTCATTTCATAGCTCTCCTTCTCCAGTGGCTCCTTTGCGCTTTTTTCTAGTTGGACAGCCATTTGCTTTAAAATATATGCACGCTGAGAGGCTTGTATTTCTTTTTTTTCTAAATTCATCTGATTTTTTATTTCTTCTGATTGCGCTTGTTCCTTTCCCTTCATGAATTCTGAGAAAATTTGGTCAGGATCCGCACGAAATAAAGCAAAGATGGGATTGAGCATCACCACGATCAACAGTAAGCTTACGACCATTTTTGCATACTTCTGCATGCTTGAATTGGGAAGCAAAAGATCAATCACAATGGCAAATAAGATAAATAAGATAATACTTGTGATCCATTCTGTGAGAAAGCTCAAAAGATGTCCCCCTCCTTACTTCATCATCATTGTAAGGTTACCAGCAGTGATAATGACGGTAATGCTTAAAAAGAACATGAGTGATACAACGGCAAGTGCGGCAAATATATAAAGAACACTCTTTGATATGACATCCAGACAACTAATGATCGGTCCGCCCCCAAGAGGCTGAAGGATCGCAGCTGCAAGCTTATAAATAAGGGCAAGTGACAGAACCTTAATGGCCGGAAAAGCTGCAATTGATATCAAAATGGCCACTCCCACAAGGCCAACCGTGTTTTTGAGCAAAACAGAGGCGCTGATGACGGTATCCGTTGCATCTGTAAACATTCTGCCAAGGACAGGGATGAAGTTTCCTGTGATAAATTTGGCTGTACGAAGAGCGATACCATCACTGATGGCAGCAGATGCACCTTGCACAGAAATAACGCCGAGAAAAACGGTTAAAAAAACGGCTAGTCCGCCAATCGCCACATTTCTTAACAGTTGGGCGAGCTGGGTGACTTTGTATTGTTCGGTCAGCGTACTGACAATGCTCAATATGGCTGATAAAAAGATGAGCGGAAGTACCACATACTGAATAAAAATGCCGCTCGTGTTCATCAAAAATAAAATAACAGGATGAAAGAATCCGGCTGAGACGAGCCCGCCTGATGAAGCAATGAGCGCTAACAAAAGAGGAATAAGAGCAAGAATAAAACTGGTCATCGTTTGGATGGCTTCTGTTGCATAGGAGATCGCCACATGGAAGCTGTTTAATGCAATAATGATAAGCACCATATACACAAGAGCGTATGCGACTTTGCTGACGGTGGTTTGCTCAAAAGCATTTTGCAAAAGCTGAAGAAGCGAACAAAAGATGGTGAGTAAAATCAGTGTTCCTAGGAGCTTGCCGTTTGCAATGACCTCATGAAATAGATAATGAACCAATGCCTTCAGCCACGTTTGGGGAGACAGCTCTTTATCGCCGTCAATCATTTCTTTCACTGTGCCTTTTTGGCTTTCAGGCAGAAAGCCGCCATACTCATCCAATATCGTTTCCCAAAATTCACTGATGGAATGAAGCTCTAGTGCATCAGCCTGTCCATTCGCTACTTCTTCTGCTACTGGGTCTTCACTTGTTAAGGGCACATTTTCTTCTGCACCAGCATGCGGAGCGATTAGCCAAAAGAAAAGTATAAGCCCCATAACAGCCGTCACCCATTTCATTGTCATCACCTCTTTTTTCAATCAAGTCATGGACGGAATCATGCCTAAGATGGTCTCAATGATGACTGTTAAAATTGGGACCGCCATGACCAAGATAAGAATCTTGCCACCAAGATCTATTTTCGAAGCAATGGCGCCTTGTCCAGCATCCTTCGTGAGCTGGGCGCCGAATTCTGCAATATAGGCAATACCGATAATCTTCAAAATGGTTTCAACGTACTTCATGTTGACGCCGGCACTAGCCGCAATCTTTTCAATCATGGAGATAATGGCATAGATTTGATCGATTAAATAAAGAAAAATCACACACCCTGTAAACACAACAAGCATAAAGGCAAAAGTTGGCTTTTGTTCTTTTACGATTAATGCTAAGAAAGTAGCGATTAAACCAAGTCCAACAATTTGTATGATTTCGATTTGTAAGCCCTCCCCTATCCTTGAAATAGAAATACGGCTTTAATCTTCTTAAACAAATCATCCACAATGGTTGCCACCATAAATAAAATGTAGATAAACCCAAGCAGCGTCACCCACTGAGCGTACTCTTTTTTCCCCATTTGATCTAAAATCGTATGGAGAAAGGCCACGACGATGCCTACTCCAGCAATTTGAAAAATAACGTTTACATCAACGCCCATGCTCTCGACTCCCTTCCTCTCACATCAATAAAAGAATCAGTAGTAATCCACTTAAAAAACCGAGGCTTCTCACCATTTTTTCATTTTTCGCTTGGGCGATTTCAGCTTCCTTCTCCTCTGATTCCAAATGTCCTAAAGCAAGCTTGATATACTTTTGCTGAGCAGTGACATCATGCAGACCAAGTGTTTCTCCAAAGTGCTTCAGCGCCTCATATTCGCCTTTTTTCAAAACGGTCTTTTTCCAAACGTCCTCCAGACTTTCATTCCATGCATGCCTCGCAGAAAAGGACCCAACTTTGAGCTTTTCTGCAAATTGCTCAAATAACCGATCCACAGGGGGTCCTACTTGCGACGCAATTTGGTCAGCGGCTCTAGCTAAAGGTGTTTGACCATACATAATTTCAGCTTCAAGAGATTGAAGAGCAAACCGGAGCTGCCGGATTTGCTTAGGCCGGTCGCTGTATCGTTTCGCAAACTCGAAGCCTCCCCATGTCGTAGCCGCAACGATGAAAATAGCACCAATAAGCTTTAACATACGTCCACTCCCCGCCTCCACTTCAGCTCTTGTCCATCTTGGTCATATATTCGTCCAATGGTACCAGGGCCTTTTTTTCTATTTAATTCAACATATCGATCAAACACACGAAGCTCCCATAAAGGTTGAAATGATGGCCGTTTATATAGATCTTCAAGTGAATAGCCATGAGCTGAGACGATAATGGTGACTCCGGCATGAATCGCCTCTAAAAGTGCCTGTACATCCTCTTTTTTTCCAATTTCATCTACAATGATGACTTCTGGACTCATGGACCGAATCATCATCATCAAGCCCTCAGCCTTTGGACACGCATCAAGTACATCAATCCGGTGTCCAAAATGATGCTGAGGCACCCCTCTTATACACCCGGCTATTTCAGAGCGTTCATCGACAATTCCTGTTTTTCTAGCAGTAATGTCTTTTGTTCCTGAACTAGCAACACGCGCAACGTCACGCAGCAATGTTGTTTTTCCCGTTTGCGGAGGACCAATGATGAGTGTATTGCACCAATGTTGTTCATATAAGTAAGGTAGAAAAGGATGGGCAATTCCGAGTTTTTCTTTGGCGATGCGAATATTAAACGAAGAAATATCTCTTAATCCTTTAACGCATCCATTCTCAACGATCACCTTTCCTGCAAGCCCCACTCTGTGTCCGCCAGATATGGTAATATAGCCTTGTTTTAGTTCTTCTTCAAGCGTGTACATGCTGTAATTGCTGAGCCTGCCTAATAGCTGAGACGCATCTTCTCCTGTTGTATGATAGGAAAGAAAGCGCGGCTTTCCTCCTTGTATCAATTCAATCGGACGATCCGTGCGAATGCGGATTTCTTCTATTTGCGCCCATTCCGTTTCTTTTAGCAAGCTGAGTTCTTGTCCAATCGAGTGCGGGAGAATATCCAACAAACTCCGCAACGAATTCCCCTCCTTTTTTTCTTCTCTAAAATGTATGATGCGTGCCGTTAATTATGCTAAGCCATTTCACTTATAAATCCCAACAACAATAAACACGACACCAATGAAAATAAACACAAGCTTTGCATAGGATAACTGCCCTGCAATTTGATAGATTCCAATCGTCATGGTGATAATAAAAATGAGCGGTCCGATGATCGCCAATATACTATTGATGACAACCGCCTTGCGTACATCATTTGTGATTAAAATAAGGATGGCGGCCGTCAGTTCAATGGTTGCAGATAAAAACCTCATGCCTGCCATTGCAGCCACTGACGGGTGTATGCTCGGGAAAAGAAATTGTTTCATATAGAACCTCCAGCTTTTTTTACACTATATGCTTGACTAGCTAGAAGTAGTCTTGTTTTTCAGAAGGAAGAGAGAGGGATGAGAGAATAGAGTGAGGGTTGTCATGACGAAGAGACATATTTTTTTCAATAAAAAAAGACTGTAAACACGAGGTTTACAGTCTTTCTTCGTTCATTACGCTCTTGATACGTAAGAACCGTCAGATGTATTAATCACTAGTTTATCTCCTTGGTTGACAAAGAAAGGAACGTTGACGATTAAACCAGTTTCAGTTTTCGCAGGTTTTGATCCACCTGATGTTGTATCACCTTTAATACCAGGCTCTGTTTCTACTACTTCTAGCTCTACAGTGTTTGGAAGTTCAACTCCAAGTGTCTCAGCACCGTACATCACGATTTGAACGGACATATTTTCAAGCAAGTATTTCAGCTCATCTTTAACTTGTGCTTCGCTTAGTTCAAGCTGCTCGTATGAGCTTGTATCCATGAATACATGCTGGTCACCATTTGCATACAAGTATTGCATTGTTTTTGTTTCAATTTGAGCTTTCGCTACTTTTTCACCTGCACGAAATGTTTTTTCTTGAATAGCACCCGTGCGCAAGTTACGCAGTTTAGAACGAACAAATGCTGCTCCTTTCCCTGGTTTTACGTGTTGGAAATCCACTACACGCCAAATACCGCCGTCCACTTCGATTGTCAGGCCTGTACGAAAATCGTTTACTGAAATCATTTTGTAATCCTCCTACATTTCACCATCATAATATGATAAGTTCTTTCGTTGAGTGGGTCAATCGTTTATTGCCGTCAGCTGTCAGGACAATATCGTCCTCAATTCTCACGCCGCCGACGTTCGGCAAGTATATGCCCGGCTCAACTGTCACAACCATTCCCTCTTCTAACACAACCTCTGAGCGTGAGGAAAGACCAGGCGCTTCATGTACTTCCATACCAAGCCCGTGTCCAGTCGAATGCCCGAAGTATTGACCGTATCCATGCTTTTCAATGATGTCTCGTGTGATGCGATCAGCTTCTTTCCCAGTTAAGCCTGGCTTGATTCTATCCACACCAGCGTTTTCTGCTTCTAATACGATTTGATAAATTTCCTTCAGCTTGTCGCTTGGTGTTCCTACAGCAATCGTTCTTGTCATATCAGAACAATAGCCTTTATAGTAGGCACCGAAATCAAGTGTCACCAAATCACCAAATTCAATCACCTTTTCACTCGCTCTCCCGTGAGGCAGGCTTGAACGAACGCCTGAAGCGACAATCATATCGAATGAAGATCCCTCAGCACCTTCTTTTCTCATGAAAAATTCAAGCTCGTTCATGACCGCAATTTCTGTCAGGCCCGGCTTGATGTAAGTGAGAATATAATCAAAGGCGCGATCTGCTATCTTCGCAGCTTCCTCTAATATCTTAATCTCTTCACTAGACTTAATCAAGCGCAAATTTTCAACTGATTCTGACACAGGAACAAGCTCTACACCGCCTGCTTTATTTGCATACTGCTGGTAAGTGGCAAATGTCATATGATTTTGTTCAAATCCAAGGCGTTTAACCCCAAATTCCTTTGCCGTTTGGACAGCTGTTTCCACAATGTTTCCTTTATGTTCAATGATGTCATAGCCTTTTACTTGGTCCTTGGCTTGCTCAGTGTAGCGAAAATCCGTAATAAAAGCTGCTCGATCTTTTGAGACGACTGAAAGTCCGGCTGATCCAGTAAAGCTGGTCATGTATTGTAAATTAAAGCTGCTCGTAATCACTAGACCATCAATCTCTAATTTGGTTAAAAGTTTTCTTAGTTTTTCAAGTTTCATGATACCGCTCCCCCTTCACTGACTAAATAACGAATCGCCAATTTATACCCTTCTAAACCAAGTCCAACAATTTGACCTTGGCATACTGGTGCAAGAACTGAATGATGGCGGAATTCCTCTCTCTTATGGACATTTGAAATATGTACTTCGATGACAGGTAAAGAAATACTTGCAATGGCATCTCTCAGCGCATAGCTATAGTGGGTAAAAGCACCCGGGTTAAACACGACGCCATCGTACTGATTCTCTGCTTCGTGGAGCGCATCAACCAAATCTCCTTCGTGATTCGATTGAAAGAATGTTAATTGGATACTTCCTCTTTCTGCAAATTGAAACAAATCCGTTTCTAAATCCGTCAGCGTTTTACTTCCGTAAACAGCAGGTTCCCTCTTGCCGAGTCTATTTAAGTTGGGCCCATTCAGTACAAGAAAATGAGGCATAAGATCACTCCTTCACCCTTATTCAATCTATCTCGATATCTGTTTCTTTTTTCTTAGAAACCTTTCGTTTCCAAAAATATTTTATCACATGAATGGGCGATTTACACTTTATTCTGTCTTTTTTCCAAGTGCTCTCGCAAGCTTCTGACTCGTTAATTCAATGTATTCAAATGAAATACTGTACCCAACAAACATGCCATATAAAATATATAGGCAAAATGTCGTGACAATGGTGCTTTGCTGCAAATCTTGTACTTGTTTCACATCTGGGAAAATAGGATTAAATACATAAAAAACAAGTACCCATAAAAGGGCGCCATAAATCAGTCCCATCCAAAACCCTTTGATCCGTTTTAAAAGACCGTAATAAATAAAGGCCGCTCCAATAGATAAAAGACCTAAAAGCACAATACTGATAAAAGTGCCAAGTCCGCCCTTTTTCCATTCTCCGAGCACAAATGGCTGCAAAAGCATATTTGGACTCACTTCTGAAAAATGAAACATATAGGTCAGAAACCCAATAAATCCCCAAAAGACACCACCAACAAAGCCTGTAGCGGCTGCTCTTGCCATCATAGATGACGTTTGCACTGTCTGATTTTTTTCTTCTTGGTTTTTCTTTTCATCACGTTTCATATGAACACCTCCAACAAGTAGTATGTCCAAAATGTCATAAAAAAAAGGATTTCGATGCGTTGGTGTAAAATTTTTATAAAAGGGTATACTGGCTAAAAAGAGGTAGATAGAATTCTAGTAGATAATCGACCTGTGAGCTAGTGATTTCCTCTCATTTCCTGTACAATAAAGGTATAAGGAAATGCATGTAAATTACAGGAAACAGGCAGGTTGATGAAATATGTCCAATCAAACAAAACCTCCAGCATATGGAGGGCAGGCAGTTGTCGAAGGTGTCATGTTTGGAGGTAAAAAGAACTATGTTACAGCGATTCGGCGTAAGGATCAGTCCATTGAATTTATGAAGCTTCCTCGGACCTCCAATAATCGAACCGCCTTTCTCAAGAAGATCCCATTTGTGAGGGGTATTGCTGCACTTGTTGAAGCAAGCGCAAAAGGCAGTAAGCACCTACACTTCTCCAGTGAGCGCTATGACTTAGATCCTTCTGAAGATCATTCTCTTGAAAAAGAACAAAAAGGCTCGAAATTATCGATGATCTTCGGCATTGCTGTGATCGGAGTTCTCTCTCTTCTCTTTAGTAAATTTGTTTTTACCCTAGTACCAGTCTTTTTGGCTGAACTTGTGCGGCCAATCTTTTCAGGAAACTTCGCACAAATAGCCGCTGAAACATTCTTTAAATTGGTCCTTTTGTTAGGCTATATTTACTTTATTTCCATGACCCCTTTAATTAAAAGGGTATTTCAATATCATGGGGCAGAACATAAAGTCATAAACTGCTATGAACAGAATCTTGACATCACAGTGGAAAATGTCCAAAGCCAGTCTCGCTTGCATTATCGATGCGGCAGCAGCTTTATTTTATTCACTGTCATTGTTGGAATGTTCGTCTATTTACTCGTACCGACAGATCCTTTATGGGTGAGAGTTCTGAACCGCTTGGCGCTCATTCCGGTTGTTCTGGGCATTTCATTCGAAGTGCTGCAGCTCACCAATAAACTCAGAGAAGTGCCAGTGCTAAAAGTGCTTGGCTATCCTGGCCTTTGGCTGCAATTGCTCACAACAAAAGAACCTTCTGACGATCAAGTCGAAGTAGCCATTGCAAGTTTTAATGAACTTCTTCGTTTAGAGGAAGCGTCTGAGAAACAAGCGTCAGATTCTGCTCATCAAGTGATCTAACTTATAAATCCGGTAAATTCCTTCGGAGGTGGACAGTTATGAATCGCCGAGTACATCCTGCTTTTACCATTATTTTCGCTTTAGGTATTTTGGGCTTTGTTTATTTACTCACAACGAACCCAGGCAGACTCTTTACGATGCTGCTATCAGTTGTGATCATTGGAGCGGTTGTGTTTTTCCTTTTTAGATGGCTGATGAATCGAAGAACTGGCACAGAAGGCAATCTTTATCGTAAAGCAGTCAAACAATCAAAACGTCGCTACCAGCAGTCTAAACCAAAAACGAAAAGCCAGATGAAAAATCGGGTCACTCATTTGCGAAGCGTGCCGACTGACCACAAGTCTAAGCCCGTCCTTCTCAAAAAGAAAAGCCAAACACATTTGACTGTGATTGAAGGCAAGAAAAACAAAAAGAAGAACCGTGCGTTATTTTAAAATGTCCAGCTTTTTAAAAATTGCTCGGCCTTCTGTCTACCTAGATCGAAAAGCGCCCTTTTCTTTTCTGTCATGAGATGAAAATCAGTGGCAATCACGTGTTCTACAGGAATAAAAATAATATGACGTTCGTGTTTTGTGGCAATATGTCTTTGGTCATGCGCACCACGCATTGTTTCAAAAAGAGCGCCAAACAGTTCAAACGCATTGCGGATGGAGTGTTGAGGGCGTTCTTTTTCGTTTGGGGTTAACGTGACACCAACGAACGGTCTTTTATTCTCTTCAGCAAATAACCAAATTGGAAAATTACTGAGTACTCCACCATCAACAATGGTACAAATTCCTTTTGAAGATTTTAGTTTGACTGGCTCGAAAAAGTACGGCAGGCTGCAGCTCATACGAATGGCTCGTGCAACGGAAAACCGTTCTGGATTTAAGCCATATGAAGGAAGGTCGTCTGGCAGTACGAGGATTTTTCCATTTGTTAAATCAGAAGCGACGATTTTCAACGAATCTTTTTTGAGATCCCCAAATACGGTGACTCCTTTTCTCTTTAAAACGTCTGTGAGCCATTTTTCTAGCCGGTCTCCTTTGTAAAGGCCAAGGCGCCAATAAATGGATACCCATCTAAGCATTTTAAACGGGATGAATTGACACCTGCGGTCAAGCAATTGATGCTCATCCATTTCATCTAAAAGCTCCCGAATCTCCTGACTTGTAAAACCTGCTGCGATCAGTGAAGCAATGATGGCTCCAGCACTTGTACCAGCAAGGCGGACAAATTGACATCCTCTCGCCTCAAGTGCTTCATAGGCACCTGCAAGTGCTGCACCCTTAATGCCTCCACCTGAGAACACACCATCTATTTTCATCAAGGAGCCCCCTTTTTATCATCACTATTAATAGTGTAGGAGCATTTGCTTTCAATTAGAACTTTATTCAAAAAGGACACCCCCAGCATGGGTGTCCTTTTTCTTAAGATTCTTGATTTGTTTGTTCGTTTTTCCTTTGAATCGCTTTCAGATGAATAGATCGCTCTTCGTTCTCTTCAAAGAATTGAACGAGATCACCAATGCGGTCAATACTGTTCCAGCTAAGATGATGTTCAATACCTTCTACATCATCATAAATTTTCTCTTCATCTACACCAATGATTCTTAAAAATTGTTCTAGTAGTTCATGTCTATATACGAGACGTTTTCCAATTTTTTTGCCTTTCGGGGTTAAAATCAGACCACGATATTTCTCATAAATGAGGTATTCATCTTTATCTAGCTTCTGAACCATTTTTGTTACAGAGGAGGGATGGACAGCTAGAGCTTCTGCAATATCAGATACTCTGGCATATCCTTTTTCTTCTATCAGCATATAAATTTGTTCAATATAATCTTCCATACTAGGTGTAGTCATAAAACCCCTCCAAAATGCACCTTTACTTAATAATTATAACAATTCTACACCATCGCCCATTAAAAAACAAGAAGTCTCCATCGTCTTAACGCTTGTAATTCCAATCATCTGAGGCATATTTCGTTTTGGCGAGATGGTGGACACTCGATAATTCTTCATCTGTCAGCTCATAAGGCACAAGCTCGATATTTAATCCTTTTTCAAACCCTCGTTTAAACGCAACACGCGCATCGTCTATCGTACATGTTCGGTCTGAGATTTCATTGATCGCGACCGCCTTGTTTTTAAAGCTCCGCTGCATCCGCTCTCTCACCCGATCGTTTGGATAAAGAAACAAATCGAACAATTTGTCCTCATCAAGATCAATTAAGATCGAGCCATGCTGGAGGATCACACCTTTTTGTCTCGTTTGAGCACTGCCTGCGACTTTTCTGCCTTCTACCACAAGCTCGTACCAGGAAGGGGCATCAAAGCATACAGAAGATCTTGGATTTTTTAAGCTTTCCTTTTCTTTTTCTGTACGAGGAATGGCAAAATACGCATCGAGTCCCAGTTCTTTAAAGCCCTCTAAAATACCTTCTGAAATGACGCGGTATGCCTCGGTCACCGTCGCCGGCATCTCTGGATGCTCTTCTGACACGATAACGCTGTAGGTTAGCTCCTGATCATGAAGAACCCCGCGGCCACCTGTTGGTCTGCGGACAAATCCAAGACCATAGCGTTCTACCGCTTCCATGTTGATTTCTTTTTCAACTTGCTGAAAATACCCAACAGATAATGTCGCCGGATTCCATCCATAAAAACGGATCACAGGCGGGATGAGCTTTTCACTATGCCAATAAAGCAAGGCTTCGTCCATTGCCATGTTAAAGGCAGGATCTTGGTTTCCTGTATCAATAAAACACCATTTCTCTTTTTGCATATAAAAATCCCTTCTCTTTTACGTAGTCAATGTTAGATGATGGTGGCAAGCCACCGGTTTTCTCTCTTCATCAGTCTATCAAATAGGGAAGGAATTGAAAATAATTCTTATCATTTATGATGACAAGTTTCTTTTGCTTTACTATAATAGTATTTGTCTAAAACGTACCATCAGGCAGACGCACTGTGCTGATGCTCAAGAAGGAGTCGAGTCGTATTGCCAATATTCAACTATATCGTCCTCTCACTTTGTGGACTTTTCGTTCTTTATTCCATCGGCAGTTACATTTATCAGCAGCGCATTATGAAAACGCTGACTGAAGCAGAATTTATTAAAGGCTATCGTAAAGCTCAACTCATTGATGTGAGAGAGCCAAATGAGTTTGAAGGCGGGCATATTTTAGGGGCAAGAAACATCCCCCTTTCACAACTAAAGCAGCGAAAAAATGAAATACGTCCTGACAAGCCTGTTTATCTTTATTGCCAAAATAACTTCAGAAGCGGAAAAGCAGCCCAAATTTTACGTAAAAACGGCTGTCGTGAGATTTGTAATTTAAAAGGCGGCTTTAAAAAATGGAGCGGCCGCATCAAAACAAAGAACTAACAAAAAAGACTCTGGGATTTACCGCTCCCTGATATTTTCCCCTTTAAGTAGACAGTGTAAAAAGCCCAATTTTCATAAGCGGCTGTCACACTATACTTGAAGGGGATTTTTTATGGCACATACAGGACAACATTTTCAATACTATACGAAAGAATTTAAGATGAAAGCTGTCAAAATGTACGAAGAATAGAAGCTATCACTCATTATCTGAAGCATCAGGTCTCAGAAGTTCAACTCAGCAAAAAAATTGGGTCAAAGGTCAGATAGAATACTTAAAAAAGCGTTATCCAAATCTTCACGGGGAGGACGGATTTTGAAGACTGCACGGTTTGAAGTTGTTCACGAATTAAAGACCCTTTATCTGTTGACATGGCTGGTGTATCCATGGCGTAAGAATCAAGGGTTTGAATCGAATCATTTTTCTCTCATCTCAAAACACTTCACAAGAGCATAGAAGATTACATTCAATTCTATAATCACGATCGATTCCAGAAAACATTAAACCAGTGTGCTCCGGTAGAATACCGTCACACACTGGCTACTTAGGCTTTTTATATGTGTCTACTTGACAGGAATAAGACCAAAATGTAGGGCTTTTTTATTTTCTCTCAAAAACAAGAACTGGATGACGCGCAGCCTTTGTTTCGTCCATTCGTTTGACAACTGTTGTATGCGGCGCTTCCTGCACCACTTCAGGATTCTCTTCTGCTTCTTTTGCAATCTGAATCATCGCTTCAATGAATGCATCAAGTGTCTCTTTTGATTCCGTTTCAGTTGGTTCGATCATGATACATTCTTCTACATTGAGCGGGAAGTAGATTGTTGGCGGATGATAGCCAAAATCAAGCAATCGTTTGGCAATATCAAGTGTCCGCACACCTAGTTTCTTCTGACGTTTACCTGAAAGAACAAATTCATGCTTACAGTGACGATCAAATGGCAAATCGTAATGAGCACTTAAGCGGCGCATCATATAGTTCGCATTTAACACAGCATGATCTGTTACAGCCTTTAGACCATCTGGGCCCATAGAGCGAATGTAAGCATATGCCCTGACGTTTATACCAAAGTTGCCATAGAACGGCTTGACGCGTCCAATTGATTCTGGACGATCATCGTCAAAATAAAAACGTTCTTCCTTCTTCACAAGCACTGGCTTTGGCAAGTACGGAATCAAATCCTCTTTCACTCCAACTGGACCTGAACCAGGACCTCCGCCTCCGTGTGGCCCGGTAAAGGTTTTATGAAGATTTAAGTGCACCACATCAAATCCCATATCCCCCGGTCTTGCTCTGCTTAAAACGGCATTCAAGTTCGCACCATCATAATAAAGCTTACCGCCAGCTCCATGAACGATTTCAGCCATTTCTAAAATATTTTCTTCAAAAAGACCGAGTGTATTGGGGTTTGTTAGCATGAGAGCAGCTGTTTCTTCATTCACGACACGTCGTAAATCCTCTAAATCAACAAGCCCCTTTTCATCAGATGCAACGGTAATCGTTTCGAATCCAGCCACTGTCGCAGATGCAGGATTCGTTCCATGCGCAGAATCTGGCACGATGACTTTTGTTCGTTTATGATCTCCTCTTGCTTCGTGATACGCACGAATCATCATGAGTCCCGTCCATTCGCCATGCGCTCCTGCCGCGGGCTGTAATGTCACAGCGTCCATTCCCGTTATTTCTTCAAGATGCTCACCAAGGTCATAAAGTAATTCTAATGCCCCTTGCACAGTGTCTGTCTCTTGGAGTGGATGAACCTGGGAGAAGCCTGCAAGACGGGCGACTTTCTCGTTAATCTTTGGATTATATTTCATCGTACAAGAGCCAAGAGGATAAAAACCGGAATCGACCCCATGATTACGTCTTGATAGTGCTGTGTAATGACGCATAATATCAAGCTCAGATACTTCGGGAAGCTCAGCATCCTCATGGCGGATGTACGTTTCATCAAATAAAGCTGGGAGCTCCTCTTCAGGTACATCTATATCAGGTAAGCTATAACCAATTCTTCCTTCTCTGGATAATTCAAAAATAAGCGGCTGATCTTGTTTATTCATGGCGATCCCCCAATTCCTTGATGAACGTATCAATTTCTTCTTTTATTCTTAGCTCTGTCACGGCCACAAGCATGTGCTCCTGGAGCTCTGGATAGTCTCGACCTAAGTCATAGCCACCGATAATCCCTTTTTTAAGCAATCGTTTATTGGCTTCTTTCACAGGCTCATTTAGCTTGATCACGAATTCATTAAAATGGGCTCCTTCTACATCAACCTGTAACCCGTGATTTGCCGCCTGCCTCTTGGCATAATGGGCTTTTTGCACGTTTTGATAGGCAATTTCTTTTATACCCTTTTTTCCAAGTGCCGTCATCGCAACAGAAGCGGCTAATGCATTTAATGCCTGATTGGAACAAATATTTGAAGTCGCTTTATCTCTTCGAATGTGCTGCTCACGCGCTTGAAGGGTGAGCACAAATCCACGAACGCCATTCTCGTCTTCTGTTTGCCCCACTAAACGCCCCGGTACTTTCCTCATTAATTTTTTCTTCACGGCGAAATACCCGCAATGAGGTCCGCCAAATGCAGCCGGGATGCCAAACGGCTGTGCATCACCAACGACAATATCTGCTCCAAGATTTCCTGGCGGCTTCAGTAAACCGAGAGCAAGCGGATTACTTGAGACAATAAACAGGCTTTTTCCTTTATGCGCAATCGGTTCAATGTCTTTTAGCGGTTCAACGACACCGAAAAAGTTTGGATATTGCACAAGGACAGCGGCTGTTTCGTCGCAGACAGCCGCTTCTAATGCAGCTACATCCGTCTGTCCTTTTCGCGCAGGAACCTCGACCACTTCGATATGCTGCCCTTTGGCATATGTTTTTAGCACCGCTCTTGATTCAGGATGAACCGTCTCAGAGACGACAATTCTTTTCTTCTTTGTATGTCCTGCAGCCAGCATCGCCGCTTCAGCTAATGCTGTTCCGCCATCATACATAGAGGAGTTTGCAAGATCCATACCAGTCATCTCAGCGATCATGGTCTGAAACTCAAAGATGGCTTGCAATTCACCCTGCGAAATCTCCGGCTGATAAGGTGTATACGCTGTATAAAATTCAGAACGTGAGATCACATGATCTACAATCACAGGCTGATAATGATCGTACACACCAGCACCAAGAAACGATGCATAGGAAACGGTATCCTTGTTCTTACCAGCAAGACGAGACAGCTCCCGCACAAGCTCTGTTTCAGATGCCGCTTCTTTAATATTGTATGCTCCTTTGAATCTTACTTTCTCTGGGATATCTGAAAAAAGCTCATCAATTGACTGAACGCCAATGACATCCAACATTTCTTTTTGACCTTGCTCTGTTTGCGGCAAATACCTATGCTTCATCCTCTATTCCCCCTGGTTATGTGGCTCTTTTATAAAATGGTGTGGCAACGATTTTGGCTTTTAGACGTTTTTTACGAACTTGCACTTCAACCTCTGTCCCAAGCTGTGCTTGAGATGTTTTGATCAAGGCAAGACCTACATTTTTCTTTAACGTTGGAGATTGTGTACCCGTTGTGACAAATCCAATCTGCTCCTCTCCTGAAAAGACCGGATAGGCTGTCCGCGGAATCCCTTTATCAATCATTTCAATCCCGACAAGCTTACGCTTCGTTCCCTCTTCTTTTTGTTTTTTAAGCACAGCTTTCCCAATAAAGTCTACTTCTTTATCCGTTTTGACAGCAAAACCAATCCCACCCTCTAATGGGGAAATGTCCTTTGTCAACTCCTGACCATAAAGCGGTAGTCTCGCTTCAAACCTTAAGGTATCACGTGCACCAAGCCCACACGGAATAAGTCCTTTTGGCTGACCCGATTCTAATAAAGATGACCAAATATGGACAACATCTTCTGCCAGGCAGTAGATTTCAAAGCCGTCTTCACCTGTGTATCCAGTTCTTGAGACAAGCACCTCTTTTTGAGCGACCTCAGCTTGTGATAGAAACGTAAATGGTTTGAGTGATGTCACCTCTTCATTCGCCACATCCTTTATGATGTCAGCAGCGAGTGGCCCCTGAAGTGCTAACAGGGCGATTTGGTCAGAGACGTTTTTGATTGACACATCATCTTCAATCTGATGGTTCAATAGCCAATTCACATCTTTTTCGATATTTGATGCATTAATAACAAGCAAATAGTTGTTCTTTTCTTTTTGATAGACGAGCAGGTCATCCACCGTCCCGCCATCTTCATAACACATAGCTGTATATAGTGCCTTACCGTCTGAGAGCTTAGACAGATCATTGGTTAATAACCTTTGTAAAAAAGGAAAGGCATCTTGACCTTTGACTTCTACCTCTCCCATGTGAGAGACATCAAAAAGCCCTGCTTTTGTTCTAACAGCTTCATGTTCTTCTTTAATGGAAGAAAATTGGACAGGTAATTCCCAGCCCCCGAAGTCAATGGTTTTTGCCCCAAACGTTTCATACGCATGAAAAAGCGGTGTTCGTTTCAACATTAATCGTTTCCCCCTTTTTTCTTACAGTGCAGAGCACAAGCTGAATTTTCAGAAAAAAATCACAGCAAAAAAGGACAGAGAGCTTCCTTTTATCAAAAAGAAGTCTCTGTCCTTGCACCTGAAAGTTTACAGCACAACATCAATGTGCGTTTTCCCCTTTGGTGGTTTGCTCATAAAAAAGCAAACACTCTCCAGAGTTGCGTCCGGTAAGGGTACTTTTGCCTGAGAGATTCACTGAATCAATTCAGCTTGCTCCTTCGGCGCCTGCCAGTGCAAAATAACCGCCAAGTCTCTCCCCATACCATCATCCGCTCATATTCTTCACATTTATTGGACATACTATCAAAATGGGTGACTTATTATCTAAATCACTTACCAACATCCTACCATTAGAAATGGATAGAGAGCAACAGAAAAATCATTAACATTTTTAAAATAAACATTCAATATCGTTCGTTTTTATTGATATATATAGTCTTTTAAAGACCTCTAAAAAATGAAGCGTTTAAAAACAGAACGATTTTATCATGATCCTACTAGAAAGGCAGGCGATGACATTGAAGATTCAAACGATTTTTGATCAGGATTGGACGAGTGAATTTCAGCAGCGGCTGGCATTAGATGGCCCCTGGGCGAACTGGGAAATGTACCGTTTAGCGACGCAGGTGCAGAAAGTCACAGCAATTGATTCATTCGAGGGCTTACAGGCTCCTGCGCACCTGCCTGCTTTCACTCCTTTAAAACACCAGCTCGAAGTAGCCAGAAGAGTCGTAGAAGAAATGAACGGAAAAGCCATTTTGGCAGATGAAGTGGGCCTTGGGAAAACCATGGAAGCAGGACTCATTATGAAAGAATACATGATTCGTGGACTGGCCCAAAAAATTCTCATTCTCGTACCCGCCTCCCTTGTGTCTCAGTGGGTACAGGAGCTTCGGACGAAATTTTACATTGATGCTGTCGAACAGAAAAAAAGCTATGTGTGGGAGCAGTGTGATGTCGTTGTTTCCTCAATTGATACTGCAAAAAGACAGCCGCATCGAGACACGATTTTATCAATTTCCTATGATATGGTCATTATTGATGAAGCACACAAACTGAAAAACAACAAAACAAAAAACTATGAGTTTGTGAGAAATTTGAATAAAAAGTTTTGCCTGCTGCTCACAGCAACGCCTATCCAAAATCGAATAGGGGAAATTTTTAATCTCGTTTCCCTTCTGAAACCAGGCCATCTAGGAAACGAACATCAGTTTAAAGATATCTTTGCCAAAAAAGACCTGCAGCTAGAAGACCATGACCGCTTAAAACAGTTAGTCAATAAAGTGATGATTCGTAACCGCAGGCAAGACACTGGCATGGAATGGTCAAAAAGACATGTGAAGACGATTTCCATTGATTTCTCTCCGACAGAACAAGCATTATATGATGAAATCTGCAAGCTAAAAGAGAACCCATCTTATACTAAACACATGTTTTCAATTATGACCTTGGAACGAGAATGCTGTTCAAGCCGCGAGGCGGTATATATGACGATCAAAAAAATGCAGGAAGAGGAAAAACATATTCTAGGATCTTCTGCCATCGCGCAAATCATGGAAAAAATCAACCAAGTTGAGCAAAATTCAAAGGCGCTCGAAGTGGTCAAACTCATTCAGCAGTTGAATGAGAAGGTCATTATTTTCACTGAATATCGTGCAACACAAATTTATTTACAATGGTTTCTTCAGAAAAATGGCATCAGCTCAGTTCCTTTTCGAGGTGGTTTTAAACGAAGTAAAAAAGACTGGATGAAAGATTTATTTAGAGAACGGGTTCAAGTGTTAATTGCCACGGAAGCTGGGGGGGAAGGGATCAACCTTCAGTTTTGTAACCAGATCATCAATTATGACCTTCCGTGGAACCCTATGCGTCTAGAACAGCGAATTGGACGTATTCATCGCCTTGGCCAAGAGCGTGATGTCCACATTTACAATATGGCAACGAACGGAACAGTCGAGGAACATATTTTAAAGCTTTTATATGAAAAAATTCAGTTGTTTGAAAACGTCATTGGCGATTTAGATGATATTTTAACCCGGATTGGTATCAAAGAGGCACAAAAAGAATTGCATCATATTCTCTTTCAGCACGAATCTGATGGAGACATGAAAAAGAAATTAACCCAGTTTGCATCGTATTTAACAGAAGCACAAACACCACTTTTAGAAAAAAAGACAGCAAGGCTCATAAAGGAGAGTTGATCAATGGAGCAGCGTGACATTCACACATTTCTTCTCCGTTTCTTTCAGGCGAATCAATGCGACATAATAGAAGAAAGTGCAGGACACCTAACCGTACAGCTGACAATAGATATGGATAAATTGATTATGAACCGTCCTTTTTATTGGCACTGGCTCGAAAAAACTGGTGGTGTACCTGAGCCTAGGCAATTAACCTTAATCACCGATCAAAAAAAAGCTGGCGACACGGTTGAAGGTGAATTTATCCACTTCGGCTCCCCTCGTTTATTTCAAATATTCGAGGCTGTGAAACAGCAAGGAAGATTTATCCGGCTCTACGAAAGAGTGAAACCACTCACAAACAACCAGATCGCACTGGAGCCATGGCTTGGTCTCAATGTGAAAATATCTTACCTGGCAGACTGCAAGAAGGATAAGCTACTATCACTTGGTCTTCATCTGATACGCGGGGAAGTCATAGAACAATTTCAAGATCAGCTGGAAACACGTGAGCTGTCGTCTCAAATCCCTGATTATTGTTTTACAATGAGTACAATGATCAAGCCTGAAAGTGGAGTCAAACGGCTCTATAGCCTAATGGAGCGTTATGCTTATGAGGAACCGGACGATTGGGCGGTGAAAGCTATTCAAAAGTGGAAGGAAGACTCGGAACTTTTAAACCAATTTTATGAAGGGACTTCAGACACATCTGTAGAATATGAAATAGAAAGACAAGCACTCAAAACTTTATACGAACCAAAAATCAGTCTTACGATTGAAAATGGAGGGCTTTTTTACTTACATCAAAAAAGAGGCGGTTAACTCATCGGTCTCCCCCTCTTCATGTTCATGTCACATACAATTTTCGATCAGTCAAGAACAAAGTTTGTCTGTTGTATTGGGCGGAAACATGACGCAAGCAAACTATGAGTTCTTACCACCTGTGTCTTTCCATTTAATGCGTTAGTGCCTGAAATACATGATTCAGTATTTTAGGAGGGTATTTGCATGGAAAAGAAAACGAACATATTAGACAGTGAATGGGTAAAATTATTAAACGAAGCTCGGAAGGCAGGACTAACAGTCGAGGAAGTCCGTCATTTTCTCAAATCAAACAAAAAAGTCCGCTGAGTCTCCCCCTCTGGTAAGAAGTCATTCTATCAAACCTTTCTGAATGTGCTATAATATCGAAAGGAAGGTGATGACATTGATTGGCCAGCGTATTAAACAATACCGCAATGAAAAAGGCTACTCACTATCAGAACTGGCCGAAAAGGCTGGGGTAGCGAAGTCTTATTTAAGTTCAATAGAAAGAAACTTGCAAACAAACCCCTCCATTCAATTTCTTGAAAAAATCTCCGCTGTTCTGGACGTCTCGGTTCATACACTGTTAAACGAAAAAGATGAAACCGAATACGATGGTCAATTAGATAGTGAATGGGAAAAACTAGTTCGAGATGCAATGACATCAGGGGTTTCGAAAAAGCAATTTCGTGAATTTTTAGATTATCAGATCTGGAAAAAAAAGCAATTGGAGGAGTAAAGCGCACGTTTTAGCGCATACTCCTCCAATTGCTATACAGAGCTCGATATCAGTCTAAACACTGGCTTTATTTTTTATCTTCGCTGTGTGCTTTTTCGTTTTCTTTCACGTATCCTTTTTCATTCGTATGCTTTTTGGGGTTGATCGTTAAACCATTCCACTGAGTCGCTTCGAAGGATAGATCAATTTGAATCGCATCGCCCTGGTATTTATTTTGGATATAGTGACCAGCTTTATCCTTCGTCTGGTCATTGACAAATTCAATGATCATTTCCATTTTATCGTAATCAAACGGATTCTTTGGAATGCCGTCATACTCTGGAGCTGTAGTTCCATCAACGGTTGCTACATTAATTTTACCACTTTCATGTAAAAACTTCTTATCAACGGCATGACGAAGCTTTTCAAATGCGGTCTGATCCTGTTTTGACGTTAATTGATGTAAGTCAAGCAGGTTTGCATGGTCTAAAATAATATTTTTTGGATATCCATTTCCACCTTCGGCTCCAACCGTTAGAACACTCACCTGAAATTGGCTGAGGAATTCTTCAGCAGTATTCTTACCGCCATTCATCGAGGAAGTTCCATCTTTAAACTCACTATAATCAAGACTCATCAGCACTTGATTAATCGCAAGTGATCCCTTATTCTCAAAATTAAATTCTTTCCTTATTCGGTCACCAGGTTTTAAGTTCGCAAGGTTGATGGCGCCGGAGTTTTCTTTTGCAGATAAATCCAGTTCTCCTGTAGAGTAGACCGCATTTGCCTTTTCTACATCATTAAACGCAGCCCACGTTCCCCCACCAATTAAAGCAAGGCCTAATGCCCCTGATAATACACCTAAACGAATCGATTTTTTTTTCCCCATGAATGAACCTCCTAATAAATTATTTTATTGAAACCTGATTAGGTTACAATCGAAAATTTACGCTTGTTCCTCTGACATATGTAACTCAGCCGCGTGTTTTCGATGTTTCGCTGCGCCTACAAAATGAAGCGCTGAGTAAACGAGCAACATAATGCCTGGTATTATAAGCAGCAAAGCTGTACCAGCCGAAGTCCCGGCATACGAAAGGAGCTTTCCTGCATAAGGAATGTTCACTCCTGTATACTGAGCAACCACTTGGTTCGCTTTTACCAGCGTACCGTCTTGATACATATTGTGGTCTCCTTTGGTCTCAAAGGCTTTATTTGTTCCATTTCCTTTCTCCCCAACAATTCGGTGGGTCACAAAGGACTGGTCTTGATTCGTTTGAAAAGTGATAATATCCCCTTTTTTGAGCGTCTCAGGTGAAGTCACATGTTTCACCACAATCAAAGAACCAGCAGAGAATTCTGGTTCCATTGAGCCAGATAATACTTGCTTAAATTGATAACCGAAAATTTGAGGATCACCGCCTGTTGTTCTTGATGACAACACGACAATAATACATGCAATCATCATAGTAAACACGATACCGTAAAGAATACTCCCAGTCATTTTCATCCATTTTTTCATATCCTTTCTCCCCTTCGCACAACATATTTTTCTCATTCAGGAGGCCACTCCATTTAGGTCAATTTTTCTTGGCAACGAGAGAGCTGCATATGATTAGACCAAAAGAATGGTTTTTCAGATGCGCCAAATCCTTTAGGATAATAGATTTTAAAGGCATAAATTCCGTTCGTTTTTGCTTTATCTGTCGTTACGATTGTCGTTTCTTCTCTTGAAAGCTTTTGGATAAAACCCTTTTCAAGGATATGGCCGTCTTGTAATGGTGTCTTCTTGCTTTTTACTTTGTGTAATTCCCACATCCATTCAGAGTGTCTCATATGTTGTCCCGTATTTTGCAGTGTCATGCTTAGCTTTTGAGGCGCACAAACTGTTCCTTTGATCATCGTTTGATCTATGAGCTTCAAATGACTTCTATCCCATTTCTTTGGCTGACAATGCTGATCTGTCAGTTCAAAATTTTCACATGTCTTCATAACAAAGCTTGAATGCTCGACATCATTAAAAGAAGCATTAGTAGGTGTGATCAGAAGAGATGTAAAAATCAAACAAATGGCACAAAAGAGTACAAAGAGCGACTGTTTCATTAATTCTTTCAACTCCTTGAACAACTGTTCTTTAAAAAGAACATTTACATTCAGTATAAGGATATACCCATAAAACCCAAAACCCCAAATCAGTCCATTTTGTTCTTAAACAAGAACCTTTACGGGAAAATTCTTTAATTTTCTCATTCTCTCTCCATATTCATATTTTTTTCCATGACATTTATACTTATTAAAAATTTACATAAAAGTGTAGGATTTGGTCAGGATAATAATTGGTGAGGTGATGTTAATTGAAATATGGAAGAATCATGATCATACTCAGTTTACTGTTGGGTCCTATGATACAAGACGCCAAAATCACGGATGCGAGAGTATTCAGTATTGCCACTGATCAATGGGAAACGAGGGCAGTCAAAGAAGCAAAGAAAAGATACCCGTTAGCTCATGTTTTATTTAAACAAAAAGTATGGGACCGGCATCGGGAGAAAGAATCTGTGAAACAATATCATATTACGTTAAAAGATCATTCAAAAGAATTTGGAGTATTTGTCACCATTTCCTATAATCCTTACTCAAACAAGGTCAATAAAGTGATTGTCGTTGAAGAATACAGCTAAATGGCAAAAAAAACCGCCTGCTTGGTCTTATCCCTGTCAAGTAGACAATTATAAAAAGCCTAACCTGCCAGTGTGTGACGGTATTCTACCGGAGCACACTGGTTTAATTTTTTCTGGAATCGATCGTGATTATAGAATTGAATGTAATC
>NZ_JBAWSW010000025.1:0-42299 GCF_037104745.1 Bacillus sp. FJAT-53060 | reverse complement strand
TCTCAAAAAGCTAGCAAACTGGACATGGAAAGGACCATGTCCAGCGTAAGACAACTGATAAATTTTATCAAAATAAGTGAAAACCCCACTTTTACTTGAAGTAAAGGTGGGGTTTGTCTACGGTCTGGGTCACACCTAAAGAAGGTGTGACTTTTTTATCTAGAATGGTATAAAGCTTCACCCGACGGAATAAACTGAACTTGATTTTAAAAAAAGAGGTGTCTTTATGATTCATTATGATCAATTCCAGTTAATCCAAAAAGCATTGGCGTCAACTGTTCAGGAAATAGAAGGGCATGAAACTGGACAATCTGCTCAGCTTGCGGCAGCCATTCAGGACTTAGCACTGGCTCAGGCCTACATAGAGCGTGCAGAGCATGCATTTTTAATGAAGGAAAGCTATCATCATCGCCTGCATTTTTAAATAAAGATTGTCTTTCCCCAGCATAAATGTTATTATTGAATGTCTGAATGATTCAAAAGTTGGGGGTTGTAGCAGGTGACAGCATCTCGTTTGCCTTTTTCATTATCAAAAGAACACAATTTTTACGAAGAACTGGGCAACTGGATTGGTGATGTATTTTATGACATTTTGCCAGAAAAGGGCTTTGATCTTCGAGATGAACAAATATACATGGCTTTTCAGTTAGAAAGAGCCTTTAAGGAAAAAAGTGTGATGTTTGCCGAAGCTGGGGTAGGTACAGGCAAAACAATCGTCTATCTATTATTTGCCGTCACGTATGCAAGATATAAAGGGAAACCAGCAATTATCGCATGTGCAGATGAAACGTTGATTGAACAGCTAGTCAAACAAGAAGGTGATATCTATAAAATTGCCAATCACCTCGATATTCAAATAGATGCGAGATTAAGTAAATCGCATGATCAATATTTATGTTTAAAAAAATTAGAAAAAACCATGCAGCGTGAAGATGATGAGAAGTGGCTCGATATTTATGAATCGCTTCCTGCATTTGTTCATGAATCACATGGTATGCAGACCTTTTATCCGTATGGAGATCGAAAAGAGTATCCAGAATTAACAAATGATGAATGGTCAAAAGTCGGCTATGACTCCTTTCAGGACTGCTTGACATGTGACATGCGACACCGTTGCGGCCTGAATCTATCAAGAGATCATTACCGAAAAGCAACAGACTTGATCATCTGCTCTCATGACTTTTACATGGAGCATGTGTGGACAAAAGAATCCCGCAAACGTGAGGGGCAGCTTCCACTGCTACCTGAACATAGCTCTGTCGTATTCGATGAAGGACATCTTCTTGAGTTTGCAGCACAAAAAGCTTTAACTTATCGAGTGAAGCAATCCACGCTCGAGACATTTTTAGAGCGTCTGTTACAAAACGACATTCGCGAAGAATTTGCAGAGCTTGTTGAAGATGCACTAACAACAAATGATGAATTCTTCTATCTCTTAAAAACACATGCCAAAGAGGTCAAAGGCTCACATCGACTTGAAATTGGATGCGTGAATGAGGTCAAGCGTTCATCAAGTGAACTGTGTAACTTACTTGAAAAAATCGGAGAAGCACTCGTATTTGAATCCGAGATGTATACAATTGATCAATACGAATTGTCTGTTGTGGAAGAATACATTGAACAAATGGCGTATTCTCTGTCGCTTTATCAAAAAAATGCCATTAGCTGGCTTGAAAAACAGGAATTAGATACGACATTTGTTGTGATGCCGAAGACGGTTGCAGAGGTACTGGGCGAAAAAGTATTCTCGCAAAAAATTCCTTATATCTTCTCTTCTGCTACTTTGTCTGAAAATCAATCCTTCGATTATTTAGCAGAAAGTCTTGGTATCAAAGACTACTTATCAATGAGTGTAGCCTCGCCGTATGATTATGACGAGCAAATGCAGATTTATTTCCATGGGATACAGCAGCCATTCTTGCAGCCGGAAGAAAAAGGGCAGCAAGTGATCGCTCACCTGAAAGAAAATGGAGGACGATCTCTTATCCTATTCCCTTCATTTGATGAACTTCATTTATTTAGAAAGCAGCTTAATGCATCAGGTGAAGCACTGCCTTTCCAGGTGTATTTTGAGGGGGACGAAGAGGTTAGTACCCTTGTTCAAAAGTTCCAGGCAGATGAGACGTCTGTCTTATGCTCCGTTCATTTGTGGGAAGGGTTGGATATTCCTGGTCAATCACTAACGAGTGTCATTATTTGGGGACTCCCTTATCCGCCGCATGATCCTGTATTTGAGGCGAAACGGAATGAAGCAAAGGATGCACATGCTGAAGTGGACCTTCCATATATGTTGCTTCGATTAAGACAAGGCATTGGGAGACTGATTCGGACGAGCCAAGATGCCGGAAGCATTCATATATACTTTGATCGCAAGGAAGATGAAGAGCTTCAAAGTAAAGTGGAATCTGTTCTGCCAGTGAAGTCAGTGGTCCCTTCAAAATAGGAGGCCAGCTACGAAAAGAGGAGGATGCCAACTGTGCATCCTCCTCTTTTTCATTGACAAAAGAACATTCATTGAAGTAGCCTTGAAACGTACATACATATTTTATTGATTGGGGGAACGAACGTATGAGTCTTGAATCAAAAGAGAAAGAATTTTATCAGCTACTAGGAAAAATTGCCCACTATACAGAGGCACTCCATTTGCTTTATTGGGACTCTAGAACACAGGCTCCTAAAAAAAGCGCTGATTTCAGAGCGGAAACCATCGGTCAATTATCAAGTGATATTTTTAATATGAAGACTTCAGATGAAATGAGAGATCTTCTTTATGCATTAAATAAGCAGGGTGATGAGCTGTCAAAAGATACACAGAAGGCGCTCGAATTATCACAAAAAGAGTATGATGAAAACAGCAAAATTCCAAAAGAAGAATTTAAGGAATACTCCATTTTACAATCAAAAGCAGAGCATGTTTGGGTAGAAGCAAGGGAGAAATCAGATTTTTCACTCTTCGCACCATACTTAAAACAGCTCATTGATTTTAACAAGCGATTTATTCAGTATTGGGGCGTGAAAAAAACGCCATATGATGTGCTGTTAAATAACTATGAGCCAGATATGACCGTAGAACAGCTTGATCAAAAATTTGGTGCACTTCGCGATGCCATCGTTCCTCTAGTGAAAAAAATTGAAACCTCTCCAAATAAACCGGATACTTCATTTTTATCGAAAAGCTTCCCGATCGACAAGCAAAAAGAACTGAGTCTCTTTTTCTTAAAAGAGTTAGGGTATGACTTCGATGCAGGTCGTCTTGATACAACAGTTCATCCGTTTGCTGTAACATTAAGCAAGGGTGATGTTCGAGTGACGACCCGTTATGATGAGCATGATTTTCGGATGGCGATCTTTGGTACCATTCATGAGTGTGGTCATGCCATCTATGAGCAAAACATTGATGAGGCGCTTAGCGGAACGCTATTATGTGATGGTACGTCAATGGGGATACATGAATCACAGTCACTATTTTTTGAGAACTTTATTGGCAGACATGAAGATTTTTGGAAAGCATATTATCAAAAGCTGCAAGAGGCTTCTCCTGAACAATTTAAAGATGTATCTTTAGAGGACTTTGTTCTTGCAGTGAATGAATCTAAGCCGACTTACATTCGAATTGAAGCAGATGAACTTACGTATCCGCTTCACATCATCATCCGGTATGAAATTGAAAAAGCCATTTTCAATGAAGAAGTAGCCGTTGAAGACCTACCTACCCTTTGGAATGAAAAATACAAAGCGTATCTTGGTATTACGCCACCTAACGATGCACTTGGTATCTTACAGGATGTTCACTGGTCTGATGGAAGTTTTGGTTATTTCCCTTCATATGCTCTTGGTTATATGTATGCGGCACAATTAAAGCATCAAATGATCAAAGATTTACCGAATTTTGATGAACTGATTCAAAATGGGTCTTTTGCACCGATAAAAGAATGGCTAACTGAACATGTCCACCAACATGGAAAACGGAAAAAGCCATCTGAAATCATTCAAGATGCAACTGGCGAAGAATTAAATGTTCAATATTTAATCGACTATCTAACAGATAAGTATTCGAAACTGTATTTATCATAAATGAAAGGCACCCTTTGATGAGAAGGGTGTCTTTGTATGTGAGAATATTCTAAAAACGAACATTAAAAGACTTGCCGCTATTGCAAAGCATGCGAAGGCAAAAGCCGAGTGGTGATTACTATAAAATTAGCACCTTAGAAGCTCAAGCTTCCATCGTCCCAACAATAACGTTGGAATTATTGCTAAATTCGGTATAAAATGGGCTATTTGTTGGTTATATATTCTGCTACTGCTGAAGTGTAAGTTGACTTAACCCTTCTATTAAAATTGTGTGGGCAGCTGCCTCATAAATTTCCTCTTTTTTGTTTTTAAACATAAAAAAACACTTACTTTACTGAACGGTCGGTAAAGTAAATGTTAACCATTGAAAAACAAGTGTGTCAATCGATTCATTTTAAAGAGGGTGTTTTCACTAAAAAATATATCTTAATAATAAGGATATGGTCCATATGGTGGTGGATAAGGATATCCATAACCATATCCTGGAGCAAGAAGGGATCCAGCAAGAAGGCCACCTGCAAAACCACCTAAAAATGGAGGTCCGAAAAAGCCAGGTCTTCCAAATCCGAAGCCAGGTCTTCCAAATCCAAAGCCAGGTCTTCCAAATCCAAAGCCAGGTCTTCCAAATCCAAAGCCAGGTCTTCCAAATCCAAAAGGTCTTCTCATATCGTCTTGAAAAAACGGCGTTTCAAAATAATTCATAAAAAAAGGCTCCTTTCACATAAAATCACTGTAACTGACATCAGTGTATTCTAATTGCACACATGTGTTTGGGTGAACGCCTATTATAAGGGGGAATGGTAAAAATGGGCCTGTATCCGTCTGATTGGGCTAAATGTCCGCCTCACGCTCATGTATATAAAGCACGAACAGATGTGACAGAAGAGCATTATCACCTAATCGAAGGTATATCTGAGCCTGTGAATGGAAGCAACACCGACCAGCATACTCATTTTTACCAAGGGGTCACATCTTTTGAAAGGGGGCATTACCATAGATATTACGGCATCACAGGGCCTGCTATCCCAAGAGTGGATGGGACGCATTATCACGAAATTCAGGAAGTCACGTTTCCTGCCTACACAGATGCTGTCCCCATCCAGTACGGAGGTGTGGTCTATAGTGCAGATGAACGGCCAACGCATAAGCACCGTTTAAAAGGAAAGACATATGAAGTTGTCGGAAATGAACCACTCGGCTGGTGACGGGAGTATATAGGAGAGAAAGAGAAGTTATGCTATACTGTAGGCAGTTTGTAAAAGAGAGTGATGTTATGAAAAAAGCAAAACAACCAATTATTGTGCTAGTAGGTCCGACGGCTGTTGGCAAAACAAAGCTGAGCATTGATATAGCCAAAGCATTTCATGGAGAAATCATCAGCGGGGATTCTATGCAGATTTATAAAGGAATGGATATTGGAACAGCTAAAATCACCCGAGAAGAAATGAATGGCATCCCGCACCATTTAATTGATATTAAACAGCCGAATGAATCATTTTCTACAGCTGAATTTCAGCAGCTTGTCCGATTGAAAATCAAAGAGATTGCCGCTAGAGGGAAAATACCTATGATTGTCGGTGGAACAGGCCTGTATATCCAATCTGTTTTATATGATTACACGTTTACTGATGAGAAAAGTGATCCTGCTTTTAGAAAAGAGATGACGCTGTTTGAAAAGCAGAATGGACCGCTTCAGCTGCATGAAAAGCTAAAGGCAGTAGATCCTGACGCTGCAAAAGCAATCCATCCGAATAATGTACGCCGCGTGATTCGTGCGCTAGAGGTCATACATACAACTGGTCAGAAAATCTCTGAGATTCAAAACGGGCATCAAGAAGTTCCTCTTTATGACACAGCCTTCATTGGGCTGAAGATGGATCGAGAGCTTTTGTACCAGCGCATTCATCAAAGAATTGATATGATGTTAGATGAAGGCTTAATAGAAGAAGTGAGCGCGTTATATCAATGTGGTTTGAAGGACTGTCAGTCTGTTCAAGCGATTGGTTATAAAGAACTGTACGCCTATTTTCAAGGTTACTGCTCACTTGATGAAGCCATCGAGCAATTAAAGAAAAATTCCCGAAGATATGCGAAACGTCAGTTTACGTGGTTCCGTAATAAAATGGATGTCACTTGGTTTGATATGACACCACCTTGCCACTTTTCAGACAAAAAAGATGAAATTTTTGCATATATAGCAGGAAAGCTTGGACTTAAAGCGAAACTGTAGTTATCAGAATCAAGGAGGACGAAACATGAAACCGATTAATATTCAGGACCAATTTTTGAATCAGATCCGCAAAGACAATACATTTGTCACAGTATTTTTACTGAATGGCTTTCAGCTTCGCGGTCAATTGAAGGGATTTGACAATTTCACAGTGCTGCTTGAAACAGAAGGGAAGCAGCAACTTATTTATAAACATGCCATTTCTACATTTACGCCTCAAAAAAATGTGAATCTAGAAATAGAATAGGACCAATTTTGTCACCAATAGCCTCATGCATCTGCGAATAAACCGGCCGGAACCCGCTACGTTTTTTGTCAGTGCAGAGGGGCTATTTTGCATGCCGTGAAACCTTTCTGTCCATGTTGCGTAGGATTCCTTATTGGACATTTGAAAAGGAGAGAATCTTTATAGAAAATGCAGACTTGAATTAAGAAGGATGAGAGTACTACTCCTATTGATCGGCATCGTTGTCTTATTTGGTTTGTGCGCCATCTCAAACATAGAAACGAGACAACGAGGAGGACGTCAAAGGCATTTTACGATCATCCGTTCAGCTAAAAAATAATCACTTTGCTATGGTGAAGGATGATGAAGTGCATGTGTATCGATTTGATGAATAAGAAGGGGAGCTTACTCTTATTACAACGAAGTACATAGATGAATGGGACGAATATGATGATGAGCTTGATGAAGAGTAGGCACTTAAATTTACAAATGAATGTGAAGTCGCTACACTATAATCATGTATCGGACATCTAGACAGAAAAGGATGAGTTCATGACACACAAAATTAAAATTAATCACTGGGAACAAACTTGTGAAGACGACTCCTGTCTCGAATATGGAACAAGTGTTTCCGTAAATGGGAAAGAATTAGTGAGACAAGCCTCAATCGTCTCTGCGCTTAAAGCTGTGCTAAAAGAATTAGATGTTGAAGTGGAAATAACAGAAGTGTCAGAAGATTTACAGTGCGATGCCTACAAAAAATAAAACAAAAAGTCTAGTCTACTAAGAGATTTTTTTTCGTGTTATGATAGATTTCGGTTTCAGTTGAATAGGGAGTAGGGCAGTCTATTTTTAAATCCTGCTCTGCTCTATTTATTTGAATGTACGAGTTCAGCTATGAATGTTCGGCTGGGTTGGTTGATTTTTTTCGTTTTTAATATCTATATGTTGTGTTTAAAAAAAACATAGTATACTATATATAGTGAATAACCGAATGATCAACAATACTAAAAACTAGGTCGTGATGGAATTGATTCAAATCGTATTTGATTCAAAAACAGGAAATGTTCAACGTTTTTTGGACAAGACCCCTTTTACAGACAAACGAAAATTGACTGGAGAAGAGTTTTTGGATACGCCGTTTATTCTCGTCACCTTTACGACAGGATTTGGACAAGTCCCTAGTACCACTCAGTCCTTTTTAGAGAAAAATGCGCACCTTTTACTAGGTGTAGCTGTGAGTGGCAACAAAGTGTGGGGAGATAATTTTGCAAAAAGTGCCGATACGATTTCTAAACAATATCAAGTTCCTATTTTGCACAGCTTTGAACTAAGTGGAACAAAAAGGGATGTTGAATTGTTTACAGAGGAGGTAGAAAGAATTGTCACAAAATCAGGTTCCAAAGTGGATACAATTAAATAACGAGATTATGATTCAAAAAGAAGGAAAGTTTCAGTTCGATAAGGACAAAGAAGCTGTACATAGTTATTTCGTAGATTATATTAATCAAAACACGGTCTTCTTTCACAATTTAGAAGAGAAGATTGATTACTTAATAGAAAATGACTACTATGAGGAAGAATTTATAAGACAATACAGCATGGCGGATATTAAAGAAGTATTCGATGCTGCTTATGCCAAAAAATTTAGATTCCCATCATTTATGAGTGCGTTTAAGTTTTACAACGATTATGCACTGAAAACAAATGATAAAAAGAAAATCCTTGAACGCTATGAAGACCGCATTTCGGTTGTGGCTCTTTTCTTTGCGGGCGGAGACAAACAGAAAGCAATTGAGTTTGTAGAGCTGATGATCAACCAGGAGTATCAGCCGAGTACACCAACATTCTTAAACGCTGGTCGTAAACGGCGCGGTGAGCTAGTGAGCTGCTTCTTGCTTGAAGTGAATGACTCATTAAACGATATTTCAAGAGCGATTGATATCTCCATGCAGCTTTCTAAACTAGGCGGCGGCGTCAGCTTGAATCTTTCAAAGCTTCGTGCAAAAGGTGAAGCGATCAAAGATGTAGAAAACGCCACAAAAGGTGTCGTAGGCGTCATGAAACTTCTTGATCATGCATTCAGGTATGCAGATCAAATGGGACAAAGACAAGGATCAGGCAGTGCCTACCTCAATATTTTCCACAGAGATATCAATGATTTCTTAGATACGAAAAAAATCTCTGCTGATGAAGATGTTCGTGTTAAAACACTCTCCATCGGTGTTGTTATCCCAGACAAATTTATCGAGCTTGCAAGAGAAGATAAAACAGCTTACACTTTCTATCCACACACAGTTTATAAAGCATATGGACAGCATCTTGATGAGATGGACATGGAAGAAATGTATGACGAGCTTGTTGAAAACCCGAAAGTCAAAAAAGAAAAAGTCAATCCGAGAAAGCTTCTTGAAAAATTAGCTGTTCTGCGCTCAGAATCAGGCTATCCATATATCATGTTCCAAGATAATGTGAATAGAGAGCATGCACTGAACCATATTTCACGTGTGAAATTCTCTAACCTTTGCTCAGAAGTGCTTCAGGCTTCAGAGGTATCCTCTTACACGGACTATGATCAAGAAGATGAGATCGGTCTTGATATTTCTTGTAACCTCGGTTCCTTAAATATCATGAATGTCATGAAAAACAAGTCAATCGAAAAAACGGTTAAGCTTGCAACAGACTCACTAACACTTGTGTCCGAAACAACAGATATCCGCAATGCACCGGCCGTTAGAAAAGCGAACAAAGCGATGAAGTCAATTGGACTTGGTGCGATGAACCTTCACGGGTATTTAGCTCAAAACCAAATCGCCTATGAAAGTGAAGAAGCTAGAGATTTCGCTAATACGTTCTTTATGATGGTGAACTATTACTCTATTAAACGCTCAAGTGAGCTTGCAAAAGAAAAAGGAGAAACATTCCATCGTTATGAGGGCTCTGGATATGCAACTGGTGAGTACTTCAATAAATACGCGGAGAATGATTTCACACCAAAAACAGAAAAAGCGGCAGCACTATTTGAAGGTATGCACATTCCAACAAAAGAAGATTGGGCAACGCTTAAAGAATTTGTAGCGAAAAATGGCATGTACCATAGCTATAGATTATGTATTGCCCCAACAGGTTCAATTTCTTATGTTCAATCGGCAACGGCTTCGGTCATGCCGATTATGGAGCGTATTGAGGAGCGGACTTACGGAAACTCAAAGACGTACTACCCAATGCCGGGGCTGTCGCCGCAGAACTGGTTCTTCTATAAAGAAGCGTACGATATGGACATGTTTAAAGTGATAGATATGATCGCAACGATTCAGCAGCACGTCGACCAAGGTATCTCATTTACGTTGTTCCTAAAGGATACGATGACGACGCGTGACTTAAACCGCATTGATCTTTATGCACACCATAAAGGCATTAAGACACTTTATTATGCAAGAACGAAGGATACAGGGCAGGAAGGCTGTCTTTCTTGTGTTGTTTGATTAAAGGAGAGTTTAACGTGACAAAAATTTATGATGCAGCCAACTGGTCAAAACACGAAGACGATTTTACACAAATGTTTTACAACCAAAATGTGAAGCAGTTCTGGCTTCCTGAAGAGATTTCCTTAAACGGGGATCTCTTAACTTGGAAATATTTAGGTGAAGAAGAACGCGATACGTACATGAAGGTACTTGCTGGACTGACTTTACTTGATACAGAACAAGGAAATACAGGGATGCCGATTGTCGCAGAACATGTAGACGGCCATCAGCGTAAAGCCGTGTTGAACTTTATGGCGATGATGGAAAATGCGGTTCATGCGAAATCATACTCCAATATCTTCATGACGCTTGCACCAACTGAAACCATTAATGAAGTATTTGAATGGGTCAAGAAAAATAAATTTTTGCAAAAGAAAGCAGATATGATTGTAGGTCTATACCGTTCGATCCAAAAGGATGATCCTATTTCCTTATTTAAAGCAATGGTTGCTTCTGTTTATTTAGAAAGCTTCCTATTTTATAGCGGCTTTTACTACCCGCTTTATTTCTATGGACAAGGAAAGCTCATGCAAAGTGGTGAAATCATTAACTTGATTTTGCGCGATGAAGCGATTCACGGTGTGTACGTTGGATTATTAGCGCAAGAAATTTACAACAAACAAACACCTGAAGTGCAAAAAGAGCTATATGATTTCTCCATCGATCTGCTAAATGAGCTATATGAAAATGAACTTCATTACACTGAGGATATATATGACCAAGTCAATTTATCACATGATGTGAAGAAGTTCATTCGTTACAATGCCAATAAAGCGTTAATGAACCTTGGATTTGCTCCTTACTTTGAAGAAGAAGAGATTAATCCGATCGTATTGAACGGACTCAATACAAAAACAAAGTCACATGACTTCTTCTCAATGAAAGGGAACGGCTACAAAAAAGCAACAGTTGAGCCGTTAAAAGATGACGACTTCTTCTTTGGAGATGAATCATAAGTGATACGCAAAAGTCAAAACGCATCACTCGTTTTGGCTTTTTACCATTTCTTACAACGTGTTACATACTGGAGGTTATCGAACATGGGAAAAATGGATGAAATCATTTTAGTCGCACCGCGTAAACGTGTTTTCCAAAACGAAACACTTGCGTTTAATGGGGTGAATAGTGAAGAAGAAGCAATCGAAACGATCATGAAAGAAATTGAAGAGCACTTCCAGCAGATGCGAAGAGGCGATGCAGAAGAAAATCCTGACTTCAAGCAGCCGATTCCTTATGTCGTCATTAAGCGTAAGGACGAAGTGTATGTATATGAAAGACTTCGAGGCGGGGGAGAGACGAGATTACATCATAAGTTATCTCTTGGTTTTGGCGGTCATATGAACTTTGCCCAAGGGAAAGATTTTGCTGAGATCCTAAAAGAAAATACGGACCGTGAGCTTGACGAGGAGCTTTCTATTCAAGAAGAAGACAAACTTGACATGAAAACCCTTGGATTAATCAATGATGATGACAACAGTGTCGGCCGTGTGCACATCGGGCTGTTATCAGCACTGGAATTATCACCTGGTGCTCCTGTTGAAGTCAAAGAAACAGATCAAATCTCAGGAAAATGGATGAAAGTAGCGGACTTGAAAAAGCCTGAATACTTCGAGCGTCTTGAAACGTGGTCTCAATTTGTCGTGAACATCTTAGCATAAATAGATAAACAACAAACCGGCTCTACAGACGACTGAGCCGGTTTGTTTCATTATGACAGCTTCAGCTTATTTGAAAACGAATGCGTCGTGACCGGCCTGCTTCAATCTTGCGACGAGGTTATCCGCATTTTGCTTTGAACGGAAAGCTCCAGCTTGTACCCGGAACATTCCGCCTTCTAGTAAAACGAATGCTTCAAATCCTTTGGATCTAAGTGTGGCTGCTAGTTGATCTGCATTGGCTTTGACCTTGAAAGCCCCTGCCTGCACTTTATAAAGTTTTACCCCTTTTTTTTTCAACTGAAGTGCCTTCTCTAATCCATTAGCATGAGCGCGAGCGATGCCTTGAAGGAAGGTCGCGTTGCGGAGCTTATTTGCATCAGCTGCCGTATCAATAAAACCGTTCTCTGTTAAAATGGCAGACATAGAAGTTTCCCGAAGAACGTGGAAATTCGCAGTTTTCTTTCCGCGGTCGGCAAAATCAACCGAGCGGACAATTTCATCATGAAGGGTATTGCGATACGTGGTTGTTGGTGCTGAAACGCCAGGGTACACATAGCTTTCAAAACCTGTACCCCCGCCAGCATTAATATGAATAGACACGAAATAATCAGCTCCCCAGCTATTTGCCGCATTTGTTCGCTGGGATAAAGTGACGGATTGGTCAATTGAACGACTTAAGCGGACGGAAACCCCATCATATTCACTAATCAACATATCTCTCAGATAAAGTGCAATTTGGAGTGTTATATTTTTCTCTAAAAGTCCATTAGCAGTAGCTCCAAAATCTGTCCCTCCGTGGCCAGGATCAATAAAGATTTTCACCATCTATTCATCACCTCGTTTTTATTTTATGAGGAAATAGAATAATTGCCTGTACAAAATTCGGAAATCATTGGACTCCTCTCTGCATAATTTATCATCAAAACGCCCCTTTTTCTAAGAAAAATCAAATTGTTGGTTTGTCCCCCAAAAATGGATGAATACAATAGAGATAGCACATCATTTCCTGGGAAACCGCAGAATCTCCTACAATAACTGGTATCTCGGGTCATTTTGACAGCAAACCTGGGCTTAAGCGGGCGATTGTCACGATTACAGCTCCACCCGAATAGAATAAAGAGAGAAGAGCGAGAGGTGAATACGTTGGAGCGAGCTGTCACATATAAAAACAACGGCCAAATCAATATTATACTTAATGGGCAAAAGCAAGTATTGATTGATGCAGATTCAGAGGCAGAATACCTAGAAGCCTTGCAGAAAAATGAGGCAAAACACAGCATCTTACGGGCAATAGAGCGTGAAATGAACAGCCTTGTCGGTATGGATGAAATGAAACGAAACATAAAAGAGATTTATGCTTGGATTTTTGTCAATCAAAAAAGACAGGAACAAGGATTGAAGGTAGGTAAACAAGCGCTTCACATGATGTTCAAAGGTAACCCAGGCACAGGGAAAACAACGGTTGCAAGGTTAGTCGGAAAGCTTTTTTTTGAAATGAATGTCCTCTCAAAGGGTCACTTAATTGAAGCTGAACGCGGTGATCTCGTCGGAGAGTACATTGGGCATACTGCGCAGAAAACAAGGGATTTAATTAAAAAATCACTGGGCGGTATATTGTTCATTGACGAAGCCTACTCTCTTGCCCGTGGAGGAGAAAAGGATTTTGGAAAAGAAGCGATTGATACCCTTGTCAAACATATGGAGGATAAACAGCATGAATTCATACTCATCCTTGCTGGTTACTCCAAGGAAATGGATCATTTTCTGTCTTTAAACCCCGGTCTGCAATCTAGATTTCCAATCAATATTCATTTTCCTGATTATACAGTCGATCAGCTCATGGATATTGGGAAACGCATGATGACTGATAGGGAGTATGTCTTTACGCAAGAAGCAGAATGGAAGCTGCGAGATTATTTGATGCACATTAAGAGCACAACAAGTCCTGCCAAATTTAGCAACGGCCGTTTTGTGCGAAACACCATTGAAAAGGCCATCCGAACCCAGGCCATGAGGCTGCTTCTTGTTGATCATTACGATAAAAAAGATTTGCTTACCATTAAAAGCCACGATCTTCAAATGAAAGAGGATACGCCTTCTTGAAATGGCGTATCCTTTTTGTAAAGAGACGCCAAAATAAACCTTCCGAATAGTGGTATACGTGTGATGTGTTTGGTATGATGGTACTACTGAAAACTTAAGTACAGAAAGGAAACAACTGACGTTGAATGAACATCAAATGATCGAAAAAGCGATCCTTGTCGGCTGTCAATTGCCGCATGTAACGGATGAACGCTTTCAATACTCAATGGAAGAATTAGCTTCCTTAACCCAAACAGCTGGCGGTGAAGCTGTCAGCCTGATGACGCAGAAAAGAAATAGACAGGACAGCGCAACATATATCGGAAAAGGGAAAGTAGAAGAGCTTGAAGTGCTTTGCGAGGAATTAGCGTGTGATGTTATTATTTTTAACGACGAGCTTTCCCCAAGCCAGTTAAAAGCTTTGGCGACTGCCTTAAACGTGAAAATTATTGATCGAACGCAATTGATTTTAGACATCTTTGCCAAAAGAGCCCGTACAAGTGAGGGGAAGCTGCAAATTGAGCTTGCTCAGCTTCAATATGCCTTGCCGAGATTAAGTGGACAAGGGATCAGCCTTTCAAGACAAGGAG
This sequence comes from Bacillus sp. FJAT-53060, assembly GCF_037104745.1. NCBI lineage: Bacteria > Bacillati > Bacillota > Bacilli > Caryophanales > Bacillaceae > Bacillus > Bacillus sp. FJAT-53060. The sequence goes on along the minus strand of NZ_JBAWSW010000025.1, from coordinate 27,912 downwards.
GCGGAATTGGTGCAAGAGGTCCAGGTGAAACAAAACTTGAAACAGACAGACGCCATATTCGAAACCGCATTCACGAAATTCACGGGCAGCTATCCGCAGTGAAAGATCACCGCACAAGACACCGGGAACGACGAAAGAAAAATGGTGTTTTCCAAATTGCCATTGTAGGGTATACGAATGCCGGAAAATCCACTTTGTTCAACCAGTTAACAGATGCCGATAGTCATGAGGAAAATTTGTTGTTTGCAACGCTTGATCCCATGACACGGAAAATGACATTAGCATCTGGCTACAGTGTGTTGATTTCAGATACAGTTGGTTTTATTCAAGACCTTCCAACGACGCTCATTGCAGCATTTCGTTCCACACTCGAAGAAGTGAACGAAGCAGATTATTTGCTTCATGTCATCGATTCTTCTAATGAGGATTATGAAGGGCACGAACGAACGGTTCTTGAGCTTTTAGAAGAATTAGAAGCAGACCGCATTCCCATGCTGACTATCTATAACAAGGAAGATCAAATCAGACCGGATTTTATTCCATCTTCAAAACAGCGCCATATTTTAATCAGTGCCAAACGCGAGGAAGATGTGAAGCGGTTAAAGTCGGATATGATGGCTGAGCTGAAAAAAGACTTTTTAAAGCCATATCATGTGAAGATTCCAGCGTATGAAGGGAAGCTTATATCTTCATTAAAGTCAGAAACCCTCGTGGAATCACTAGAATTTCAAAAAGAAGCAGAGCTTTACGACATCACCGGATTTAGTGGTGAAGAGCAGACCATATTAGGTCAAATCAAGAAGTATATGTTGTAGGAAAGGAATTAAATACGATGTTTCACACTTTAAAACATGGCACCATTTTAGAAAAAATAGCAGCAGAAGCAGAACAAGACATTTTACACATGCATCAGCAAATTGATCAAAAGAGTGAGAAAAATGAGTGGCGGGTTCTTGAAAGCTACCGGAAGCATAAAGTCAGTGACTCTCATTTTAACCCGACAACTGGTTATGGCTATGATGATAGGGGAAGAGATATCATAGAAAAAATTTATGCGGATGTATTTGGAGGGGAAAGCGGTCTTGTACGCCCGCAAATCATTTCCGGAACACATGCGATTTCTATCGCCTTATTCGGTGTGCTAAGACCTGGCGATGAATTGATCTACATGACAGGGAAACCGTACGATACCTTAGAGGAAATTGTCGGGATTCGCGGCAAAGAAGGGACAGGCTCATTAAAAGACTTCCAGATTGATTATAAGGCCATTGATTTGCGCCAAGATGGATCAGTCGATTATGACAAAGTAAAAGAGTCTATTTCCTCTAAAACAAAAGTCATTGGCATCCAGCGTTCAAAAGGCTATGCTTCAAGACCCTCCTTTACAATAGAAGAAATCGGACAAATGATTTCATTTGTGAAAGAGATCAATGAGGAGATCGTTGTCTTTGTTGACAACTGTTATGGTGAATTTACTGAATTACAAGAGCCTTGTCATGTTGGAGCAGACCTCATGGCCGGTTCTCTCATTAAAAACCCAGGCGGGGGTCTTGCCAAAACAGGTGGCTACATCGTTGGAAAAGAAAAATGGGTAGAAGCTTGCTCTTATCGAATGACATCGCCAGGCATCGGCAGTGAAGCGGGTGCATCGCTGTATGCGCTCCAAGAAATGTATCAAGGATTTTTTTTAGCACCACATGTCGTTGCTCAAAGCTTAAAGGGCGCAGTGTTTACGGCTCGTTTTCTTGAAAAGCTAGGGTTCCAAACAAACCCAGTTTGGAATGCAAAAAGAACGGACTTGATTCAATCTGTAGAATTTGGAGATCCTAAAAAAATGATTGCGTTCTGTCAGGCCATTCAATATGCATCTCCTATCAACAGTCACGTCACACCACATGCGAGCTACATGCCAGGCTATGAGGATGATGTCATTATGGCGGCTGGTACTTTTGTACAAGGAGCTAGTATTGAATTATCGGCTGATGGTCCAATCAGACCACCTTATACTGCCTACGTTCAAGGTGGACTCACGTATGCCCATGTGAAAAATGCGATTTGCAGTGCTATAGACGCCTTATTGGAACAAGGTTTTATCGAATGACCTGCTCGAAAAAAATCAATGTTAATATTCCTAACATATGTTTGACACATAATATAACATGACATATAATAAATTTAAGCAAAGAGGAGGAGACAGTTGAGATGAGTGATAACATTCGCCGCTCAATGCCTTTATTCCCAATTGGGATTGTCATGCAGCTAACAGAATTATCTGCAAGACAAATTCGCTATTATGAGGAAAATGGTTTAGTATTTCCAGCAAGAAGTGATGGAAATCGCCGATTATTTTCTTTCCATGATGTTGATAAATTACTAGAAATTAAAAACCTCATCGAACAAGGTGTAAACATGGCAGGAATCAAAAAGCTTTTTGCCAAAGCTGAGGCGGAGAATTCTGCGTCTGAAACAAAGACGGAGGAAAAAACCGCAGCTAAGCACAACTTGACAGATGATGAACTCAGGAAGCTACTGAAGAAGGAACTCATTCAGGCTGGACGTTTCCAACAAGGAACGACCTTTAGGCAAGGGGATATGTCAAGGTTCTTCCGTTAACATATTAGCAAACGCATTGCTATAAACATTTTATTTTTTGTAGGGGAGGAGTTTTACGAAATGGCAAAGTACACAAGAGAAGATATCGTAAAATTAGTAAATGAGGAAAACGTAAAGTACATCCGTCTGCAATTTACAGACATTCTCGGAACGATTAAAAATGTTGAGATTCCTGTGAGCCAGTTAGAAAAAGCTCTCGATAACAAATGTATGTTTGACGGTTCATCCATTGAAGGATTCGTACGTATTGAAGAATCAGATATGTATCTATATCCAGATCTAAACACATTTGTTATTTTCCCTTGGACAGCAGAAAAAGGTAAAGTTGCACGCTTTATTTGTGACATTTATAAACCGGACGGGACGCCATTTGATGGAGACCCTCGTAACAACTTAAAGCGTATCTTAATGGAAATGGAAGAACTAGGATTTAGTGATTTCAACCTTGGACCTGAGCCAGAATTCTTCTTATTTAAATTAGATGAAAAAGGCGAGCCAACGCTTGAACTAAACGATAAAGGTGGATACTTTGACCTTGCTCCAACAGATCTAGGTGAAAACTGCCGCCGTGATATCGTGCTTGAGCTTGAAGAAATGGGCTTTGAAATTGAAGCGTCTCACCATGAAGTAGCACCTGGACAACATGAAATTGATTTCAAATATGCAGGTGCGATCCGTTCTTGTGATGATATTCAAACGTTCAAGCTCGTTGTTAAAACGATTGCGAGAAAGCACGGACTTCATGCGACATTCATGCCAAAACCATTGTTCGGTGTTAACGGATCTGGTATGCACTGTAACCTATCATTATTCAAAAATGGCAAAAACGCATTCTATGATGAAAAAGCAGATTTACAATTAAGCGAGACAGCTAGACACTTTATCGCAGGTATTGTGAAGCATGCAACAAGCTTTACAGCGGTCACAAATCCTACAGTAAACTCTTACAAGCGTCTTGTACCAGGTTATGAAGCACCTTGCTATGTCGCATGGAGTGCACAAAACCGCAGCCCATTGATCCGTATCCCAGCATCACGCGGCATCAGCACACGTGTAGAAGTGCGCAGCGTAGACCCATCTGCAAACCCATACCTTGCACTAAGTGTATTACTTGCAGCAGGTCTAGACGGAATCAAAAACAAACTAGACGCACCAGCGCCAATTGACAGAAACATCTATGTCATGGACAAAGAAGAGCGCCTTGAAAACGGTATCGATGACTTACCTGCAACACTTGCAGAAGCGCTAGTGCTGCTAAAATCAAACGAAGTCATGGTCAATGCACTAGGCGATCACTTATTCGAGCACTTCATGGAATCAAAAGAAATCGAATGGGATATGTTCCGCACCCAAGTACACCCATGGGAACGCGATCAGTATATGTCTCAGTATTAATAAAGAAACGTTGATTTAACAAGGTTTTGAAAACAGATTTGGTGGTCAAATATAGAGTGACCGCAGCCTGAATCAAGGTTGACCACTTTTTGACCACCATATTCAACAAAAAAATTTAACTCAAAATCGAGTTGATGTAATTCTCGAAACTGTCCACAGATTTATTTTCGAGTTTTTCACTTATGTGAGCATATACGTCAGAAGTTATGCTTATATTTTTATGTCCTAATCTTTCTTGGATGAATTTCATACTTTGACCAGCTTCTAATAATAGAACTGCATGACTATGTCTTAGTCCATGGATTGGGATATTTACGGCGTGTTCGTTTGGTCATAGTAGACGCTTCTTGTATAAAGGTTTTAAACAAGTCTATCTGACCTTAATTTATATGTCTAACTCAGTGTAGCCGATTCAAGGTTGAGTTCATTAGAGATAAGAGGTCTTGACAAAATATTGGATAAGAATCATGTGTTTGAGTATGACTTTTTCATGTTAGAACAATAGAAATGATGTTATCAATATATTCAATAAGTAATCTAAAGGGAGAATTGATATGACAGATCTAGAATTTGCATTCGGCTGGCTTCCAGTAAGTATTATCATATTTTCATTTATTATCACATTGTTTGTACAAAAGATTTATTTAATGCCAGTTGTTAGCTTTTTTATTTCTATCCTCCTAACATTTACAATTTTTAATGTCTCATTTTTAGGCTGGGCAGTTGTTTACACTTTATTTTCATTAATTTCTTCATATATTGCATTATTGATTCACAAGATTTTAAATAAGAAGAAGTCATAAAATAACATAGCAAAATCGGTTGTTATATTATTGAAGGAGTTATTTTTTAGTTTTAGATTTGTTTTCCATTTTTCTTAAAAACTGCACCTCACTTAATAGAAAACAGATAAATCATTTTCAAACAGTCCCTTTTAAGTGCTTAAATTCTTTTACTGTGGTTTCTTCTTTGGTCTAATGTCTTCTCCAAACAAGTGATACATCCAAATCAATTGGGGAATCTATTTCAGACTCATTCCAAAAAGAGGACATAGATGGTGATGCGTATTCTCGATCGCATAGGCGAACCAATGCGACTGGTTCTCTAGCAGAAATCGTCTTGGTTCTAAAGGGGCAGAAGCCATAACAAAAATGGGGACAACAGCTGCCAAAACAACAGTGAAGAAAGGGCTTGAACAAGGAGCAAGATCAATAGATAGAGTCTCTATTCCGAATCTATTGCCATACTCACCAAAGTTTCAAATAGCTGGTGGAGGGAAACTACCGTATATTGTTTTTGACGGGGAGAATATCAAAAATAAGCTTCTCTCAATGGCCAAACGTCTAGATAACAATTCAGGCTACGGAATCTCGCAGACAGGCAGAAGATTACCAGCACCCAACAGTCGTTAAATATGGAGATCATTATGTGAGGTGGAAACGCAAGAAAGTATTAAAACCAAATGTCCTCTATTCAACAAAACAAGACTACACCTACACAACGGATCACTACGGACGCGCATTGTCAAAGTCGAATCAAGTGATTTAAACAGAAGAAATCAATACGCTCAATCCAATTCAGGCCAATTCAATAAAGCCAGATCGATTACTGGATGATGACGGAGGTCATTTTTGATCGCATCTATTTTCGAAGGGTCTGGAGATGTTGATAACCTACTTCCGATGAATTCACATATCAATCGAAGTGGCGGGAAATGGTATCAGATGGGGCAGAACACAAGTGGAAAAAAGCATTAACGGCCGGCTGACCCTCCAAAGCATATAGAGGTTAAAATCGAACCTATCTATAAGAATGATTAATTAAGACCTGTAGCTTATAGAATATAAAATCGGAGAGCAAAAGAGATTTAGAACTATTAGAAATAAACCATGAGGTTAAAGTATAGAAAAAAATAAAAGAAAACTATAAAGAAGTAGCAGAAATAATTTCTCAATATTCCGATTATAAACTCTTCATTATGTTATTTTTATATATAGAATTTAGGCATCTTCTAGTGTAAGTTAAATATATTTCTTCTACTAGGTGACGACAGAACAATTATAAATAAAATAAAGACATAATCAAACAGATATGCCTATTCATTATGCCGTTCGATCATGTTCTCATTATATTTTTAAAACATAGTACTTCAAATAAAGACGTTACTGCTTTTTTTCTCTAGTAAGAATCTTAATTGTAAATAAAATTATTAACCCGATTAAGATCAACACGACCTCCATCGTACCGGAAATATGACTAAACTTCAAAAAGGCAATAAGTAAGATAACTATTCCAACACCTATATAAAAGATCAAATTAGTATTTTTCTTTGATGAATTTGACATAAATTAAATCCCCTTTTTTGTACATTTAAATAAACACAGACAAAGATTTATATACACAGATGACAACAGCAATCAAAATTATTTGTACAATTGGTTTCTTCTCAAAATACCTTAACCATACACCAACAACTACTAAACCTAGATAAAAGAACGGATTGAAGAAGATATACGTTGAGAAATTTTCTGTTGTTAATTTATTTGCGTTTGATAAAGCAATAGTTTCTATCACTTGGTTTAGATTCAAAATGAGATTAAATAAACTAGCGATGAAAAAACTTTTCATCATACTTATTCTAATATTCATCATGACAGAGCTAATATGAATGAGTAAAGAAACAATCACAACATCAATTAATGACGCTAAAATTAAAAGTACAATTGTCATTAATATTACAGTATTTTCCCCTACATTGATTGATGACTTTTCTAACAAAGGGACAGAAATAGCTTCTGTAATGTAAAGCGACACTATGAAATGAATGACGATAATTACGCTCCAGATAAATAGCAATGAAAGCTTCTCTTTTTTTAACATGTTCCTCTCCTTATAAACAAAAGAAATACACTATAATAAAAATTCAATTACTGCAGCCAACAATAACAATACTGTCCCAAAAATGAAATTTTTGATGACTGTATAAATATCTATCCAAAAGTCAAACTTGTTACCAACAACAAAATATTTTAAAAATAAACTCACTGGATAAATACCAATTTTATAGAAAAAATAGATTGCAGGAAGCTCAATCACTCCATGCAAAATATGATAAAGAATGTATCCAACATCATGACCTAACAATAGAGCTCCCTTCATTGTCACTCCAAGCAAGTATGCATTTGTAGCGATGAGAAAGGTAGTGAGTAAGCCTGCTGTAACGACGCCAACGACAAGAACCATACAGTATAAAAAATTGTTAGTAAAATAAAGGTACACACTATCCTCTACATACATGACATCCGAGGGTGCTTTTTTAGTTAATATAAAACCAATAACACCGAATACTACATGAAGAATTATGAAAAAAATGGACACTGCTGAAAGTCTAATTTTATTTATAAACAAGTTCTTCATAATGATCCTCTAAATAAAATACCTTATCACATATCTCTCTTAAAGTTTCGATCTGATGTGTTGAAAATACAATGGAACAGTGTTTGCTTGTAAGTTCTTTAAATTTTTCAATGATCACTTTTTGACTTTTCTCATCAATACCTGTAAGTGGTTCATCTAATAATAAATAATGAATATCTTCATTGATGAGTGCGGCACAAAGCGCCAATTTTTGTTTCATTCCGTGTGAATAATGTTTGATCAATTTATCCTTATTCGGATATAGAGTATAGTCCTCTAAAATACCATGAATCTTTGAAACATCTTTTTTCTTAAAAACAGATTGTATAAATACAAGATATTCATATCCAGTTAAATATTCATACGACCTAGGGACGTCAGGCACGAACACTACATTTTCCTCGGTCTCTTTCATAATATCACCACTATCTAACTCGTAAATACCTGCTATACACTTTAATAATGTAGATTTACCTGAGCCATTAGAACCAACTATCGCAACAATCTCGCCTGGCATTAACTCTAAATTGATCTTCTCAAAGATCAAACTGTTTCCATAACTAAAAGATGCTTCCTTAACTTGCATTTTTAATCACATCCTTCACTTTGGTATTTCTCAAATACAAGACCGCGACGACGATAATCGAAGACTGAATAACAATTAAAGTCACTATGTACTTTCCTAAATGAAAAAGCATATCCAGATTAAAAATTTCCATAATAAAAATAAAGGAAAGCAAAATAGAGATTATGTACAAATAAACATTTTCAAACATGACTGCTTTACTTGAGTTTCCTATTTCATAATCACTCTCAGGATTTATTTTCGGAAAGAGTATTGCACCAATGGTAGCAGCTAGCCCCATGTTGATAAATACAAAAACAATTAAAAGAGCAACGCCAGTAATGATTGGATAAGGAATATGTAAGATGATCATTGTGATGACACTAAAGATTACTGGTATCCCAGATAAAATCATATACAAGTAAACTTTCTGTATTAAGATTTCATTTAAAGAAATGTTCCATGCAGTATTGGGTGGCAATGCAAAAAATTCAATATCAGGGCTAATGACCTTTTTTAAGTAATCGGTTATAAAATTTGAAAAAGCCACAGATATAAATATGATGGATAGTATAACATAAGAATTATTCTTTAAAAATAAATTAACTAACATTGGAACAGTTGCTAACGAACATACATGTAGAACATATAAATATTTTAAGAACTTGAGTTTATTGTGGTAAGTCCTTTTTACAAGTAAGATATCTTTGTTAAAGAAAATCAACTTTTTAAATCCTAGCCTGTGCTGAACAACAGCTTCTTTTGTATTTACTTCTTCTTTACCAATTTTCCGAATCACCTTATGATAGTGAAGCATCATAGACAGAATAAATAGAACCGAACAGACGATTAACAGTTCTGTCAAGATGTTGAATATATCAAATTGAAAATGACTATAGATTTGTATTATTTCCGACTTAAAAAGATGTAAAATTGATAACAATACGATATAGACAGTAAAACATACTAAAATGAGCTTTAAAAGTCGCACATTTTGGCCAAGTCCTTTTTGGAAGTAGCTTCTATAAAATTGATAGGAAGAAAAGTTCATCACTGTTAAGATTATTAATATAACTAATAACAACAAAGAAATAATCACTATTGGATTTCCAATCATGAACATAGGCAAAAAAAACATCAAGAAAAATTTCAACACAGTTTTACCAAAAAAATAAAAATAAATATGTCGATAAATTTTTCTGTATGATTCTGTTCTTTTCACAACTATATTTTGATGTAAAGTGTAAACTAAATAATTTTTTATAGGGAAATCTCTCGCATCAATTATTGCTAAGAAACAACATATGGTACTTATTAGAGAAATGTCTAATAGTCGAGCTTTTAAAACAAAAAATAAGCTTATGCCTATTGCAGGGTAAATGATGAAGAAACTTAAAAATAGAAATAAATATGTAGCATGACCGAACCATTGTGGTAATGATGCTTCATCTATTTTCTTTCTAAGATACATTTTTTGAAATAGTAAAGCTAATCTCATATAATATCACCTAATATATAGTAATAGGGGGAGAAGACAAAGATTAGTAGTTAATTACTGCTTTTCTCCCCTGTGCTTTTGCTATTGCCTTTAGTGCCCCAATAGCACCAGCTAAAGCAAGCCCTACGCCTGTAGCTGCACCGACAACACCAATAATAGTTGCGATTGTTCCGCCTGCCATAATAAGATCTGCAATTGTTTTAGCTGTACTTATTTCAATACCAAGCTTTGCTACTAAAAAGTTCTGATTAACACTCATAAAAGCAACAGAAGTTACAGCAATTGTTGCGATTAGTGACATAAAGCCAAAACCAAATAACTTTTTCATAAGTATTCCCCTTTTCTTTTAATTATTTTCTCCCCCTTTTTATATTTTGTCATAAAAATTGTATAACTTCAACATTCTTTACAATTTAAATAAAAATAGTTAAATGATCCCATTGTTATATGAATTTAAAATAATAATAAAGACTGCATTTACAATAAGAGAAACTGTGAAAAATATAGTACTAGGTTCAGCTCACAGTATCCTTTTATAATACTGAAATGGTATGTGTGTTTCACACTATAAAAGGAATTAGAGGTAATAATATGAAAATAAGTAACATTATTGTCACATCTTTGTTGTCAGCATCTGTATTATTCACTGGGCTTGGTTTGGAAGGGAAAGCGATAGCAAAAGATGTATTTCCTTCTATGAATGATAAAAGAGTCAAAAAAGAAGTAGCTGAGATGAAAGCAGAAGGAGTAACCTCTAAGCAAATTAAAGAGCTTTATGAAATGAGTAAAAAAGAATATAGCTCTGTATCTACGGAAGAAAAAGCAGAAGCACTGTACAAAGAGTCAAAGAAAGATATTAACCAATATATTAAAAATGGCGTGATCGACGAGTATCTGCCTAAGTACAACGAAGAGAGAGAAAAGAGGAGCGTAAACGCCAAGAGTAAGAGCAAGAGCAAGAGCAAGAGCAAGAGCCTAGGAACTAAAGGCGATGTATTGGTGAGTTACGACTTGAACTCAGGTAGTTCTGTAATTGGACTTGGACATGCCGCAATTGTCTCTACTGAAAAAAAAACAGACAGTAGAGTCTTGGCATAAGAATTGGAGTCCGATTAAACAGCATGGAGTCAGAAAATACAATAATACATGGCGTACTAGAAAGAAGGTTTATGGGCTTTGGGTGAAGAAGTCTAATAACAAGAAGTATATTAATGCGGCTAAATATGCAAACAAGCTAAAGAGAAGAAGCCATACAATATGAACTGGCTTGATAAGAAAACTACAAAAAAATTCTATTGTTCTCAATTGGCTTGGAGAGCTTGGAAGAATCAAGGTCACGATATTGACAATATAAAATTTGATACAGTCGTATCGCCAATGGAATTAGTTAACTCTAACAACACGAAGGTTTTTTATCATAAAAAGTAAGAGGTTAAGCAGTCGGGGTGTCCCGATTGCTTTGCTTGTTTAAAATTGAAAGGAGATGATTGAATGAATTATTTTAAAATACTTGTATCCATTTGTATCATAGCAATAATTTGTTCAGCATGTTCACAGAGGCAGGATGCAGTAGTAGACTCTCCTAAAAAAGAGTTGAGCGATATGGAAGACAGTAAATTTGCTGTAATTTACTCAAAAATGATGGATAGGGGATGCGAGATAGTAAACTATAACAATACGGGGAGTAAGCTATCAAGCGTGTCATTAAAAGACTGCGTGGGATTTACTTCGTCTACTCAGAGTGATAATAATATGTACTTCTCATCTAATAGGTCTAATTATCATGTGTCTCTAAATAAAAAGACAGGTAGGGTAGAGCCTTTGAATACAAAATCACTTTCAAAATCTACAGAAGACGAGGGAGCATTCTTTATTAACTACTCTAATGGGTATGTTTTACACGACATTAACGTGGGTTTTACAGAGGATGGCTTAGTAGGCGAATTAGTATATTGGAATGAAGATAACAACGACAAAAATCAAGTTGAATTAGATGGAGAATTAACAACAGCTATATTTGAAGACAAAAAAATCTATGCCATTCTCAGCAATGATGAAAGTGTCACAGTATCTTCAATAGACCCTAAAACTCATAAAGAAAAACGAAAAAAGATAGACGTCGAATCAGTCTTTTTTCCTGACAACAATGAATCTTTGAAGTCATTAAACAATGAAAAATTAATTCTTGCCGTAAACGATGGTGTTGACAGTAAGGAAGAATCAATGTTGGTTGTACTCGACAAAAAAACTCTCGATACAAAAAGAGAGATCGTAATGGACAAGGGATTCACTATCTACAAGACCAGTGTAGACAATGATAAAGTCACAATAGTTTCCTATGAAGGTGAAGTAAAAATGTTTAACAGAGACTTCAAAGAGATATTATCTGAAAAAATTCCACTTAATTTTAAATCAGATGACGAACGTTTAGAAGAGGTCAAGATTTTAGACGGCAAGATTTATGCATTGGTAAGAATGTTTGATAGAGATAAGGATGGAGTTATTGGCAGAATTATTGAATATAATATTGAAAGCAAAGACTCTAAAGAGATATCGCTAAAATCTGATAGAGATTGGGAAATGACGAGCTTGGAAGTCATAAAATAACTGGTGAGGAGAGTGGAGTATATTAGCTTACATTATCTTCAACCCATGGCTCTTGTGTTATTCACATTGCCATTATTGTATTTGGCTTGGGGGATTATCGGCTATTTAATCTTTAAGAAGGTCTATGTGGTACTAATTATCACATTTATCACATCGACCATCTTCATATTTGCATACACTGGGTTCGACATGTCTAATATGTACTGGGTAGTGACTGTCACCTTTCTATGTATGTGTACCTCTGTCATAACAAAAATTATACGATATATTTTAAATCGTATTGCTCAGTGATTCTTTTAATTGGGAGGAGGAATTTTGGGTAAAGAAGAATTGTATTGTCAATTAATGCACATGAAAAATGCGATTGTGGCTTTGCACGATCATTTAGCACCTGAATTTAGAACAAGAGATTTAGCTCTTCTAAAGTATAGTTTTACTGAAAAGCAGATTTCTGAATTAGATGATTATTTCATGAAGATCACTATGGAAAAGTCTAAAGTCAGCAAAGAAGACTTTAGAAAAAAGCTTGCTGAAATAAAAGGTCTTCCTCACTTGACTAATGAAGTTGCTGAAGATGTTTTATTGTCTTATAAAGCTGATGATCTACATACTAAATTCATCAACAACATATTAAAGTGAACAGACTGAAGGCCTGTTTTTTTGTTTCTGAATATCATTGAATTTGCTGATACTTTTTGATTGCGGTGTCCGAAAGCATTTTTTATTTTTCATTGTTTCGTTTTGAGGAACATTTCTGTGTTCCTTAACTGTGGAGGTGCTTTGATGATCATTGCATGTGGTTTTCAGAAACGGAAAGATGCCGTCCGGTGCTGTTCGTTCATGATTCCAGCCAGCCCCTCAAAAAATTCGGGGCTTTCGCCGGAGCGTGAAAAGGCATTTTTTCAATCGAACTTGGCGTTTTCTTCAGGAGCGCTACGGAAAAAATCGAATCATTGGAAAATGATATTGATGTGTTTTTTTAAAATGCATTTAAATACAGAAAAACATGTTTTGAAAATAAATTTCCAAATATAGAACCCACATCAGTGTTCTTTCTTGGTTATATTAAAGAAGAAAATTAATAGGATTCATCTGATGATGATTACATAGGGATGTCAATAGGTGGGAGTATAAAGGTTAGAGCGGAATCTCCTGTTGCGGAGAATGTCCTTTTTAATGAAAAGGACGGTTTATCGCGAACGTTTGTTATGGAAACTAAAGAAGCTTATGATAAAGCAAATGCATTTTTAGCGAAATCTCAACCGCAGATTACTGTAATGGCAAAGAAGAAGAAAAACTGTGGAGGAGTCAATCGTTATGATGGGAACAGAGTAGCAGGTACAGTGTATATTGATTCTTGTAGAGCTAATAAGATGGCTGCTATTATAAATGCTGGCGGTACTGGGATTAAGGTTAAAGTTTTAAGAAATCCTATTAATGGTAAAATGTATCCTTATTGGATAAAACCACAATAATTTAAGTGGAGGGATATATATGCGATTGTTAAAAATATCTCTACTTTTAATTTCTATGTTAGTTATTTCAATTAGTATTTATACAATCTTTTTTGATTCATCTGGCTCAACTGCTTATTTTGCTTCTCCCTTGATTGGCTTAATGTTAATAATAATAATAGCTATATTGTCATGTGTGTTCTATTTCCAAAATTGTCAACACTTTTTTTGTTTCAATGGATTCTTTCAAAGCGAGCATGAGATTTTCATCTCGCTTTTTTTGCTGTTCTTCAAATCATTCTAGCTGTTTATGGTGTGTTTTATAAATACTTAAGAGGTTAAGGAGAGTAATAAAATGTATTTATTCTTATTCACTTTAATTTACTGTGTGTTAACACAGATTTTTAATTTGTCCTATGAGATTTCTTTTGGGGTGTATCTTATTGGTTTAGGTCTGATAAAAGGACTTTCCAGTGGGGAAATTAAAGATATCTTTAATTTCAAGAAGACAAGGGACGTGTACAAAGAAAACAGATTCATAGATTCTTTAATGGAATTGCTCTCTTTGATATTAATCTTTATTAATACATACATAATTGATTATGAACCATTCTCTCCCTTTGAGTTTGTTTATACTTTTATCCTAATTGTACTTCTATACAGATTCCTATTTTGGGGAATCATAAGAGAGTCGAAAAAATGGTTTCATAAAGAATCATAAGAGACGTTGTAGTATTGACTTATAAAAATCACTTACCATATATTTTCATGCTACCATTTTTTGTTTTTCATTTGGGAATATGATGGGAAATTTAAGGTTATTTTCATTGTGTAAAGATGTTTCTTTATGTAAAATTACCACGAAAAGAATATTTTTCAACCGATAACGAAGTATTCCAAAGAAGGATAGCAACAGCTCAAATATTAAAAGTAATGCTTGAAGAATTTCGAAGGATAAAAAAGGTATAATAAACAATGGCAAAGACACTGTAGTCTGCCGTTAAGTGACTTTAAATAAAAGAAGTATTTCAAAGAAAGGAGGAATGCTAAATGTTACAAAAGAAATCATGGATAAGCTAGAAATTAAGAATAGAACACAAGGGTTTGGATGAAATGGTAGCGCATCATATGGGGAAACATCGGTTTCATCAAAGTAAGTATAAGTACATTCTGTAAGATGTTTGAAGTCGCTAAATCAACATTTTATCGTTGGAAAAAACAAGGTCATCCGACAAAACAACAAGTGTTAATCGACCTCATTTCATCTCTTTGTGAGTCACACCAATATACGTATGGTTATCGTAAAAGAACGGCTCTACTGCAAAAAGAAATAAAAATGAATCATAAAACGGTACAACGTATTCAACAAAGCCACTTGAAATACATTGAATCAGCTACAGGCACTGCTTGAAAACTGTATACTTCATCGTGATCAAACATCGGTCTACATTTCATATGTTATCAAAAAAGGCATTATCATGAGCGTGCCCTGTATGGGAATGCCTGCTGATAATGCCCCAATGGAATTTTTCCACTGTTTTCATATTTATTCCTTATCTATTAATATTTTTTCCCGAAACATTCGCCTATGTTAAACCCTGATAAGAATGTTAAGCCATAAAAGCAAGGCGCACAAGCTGTACCCATTGTTACATTACAAGCTCCGCCACAGATGCTTCCTGCTAATGTAATCATCGCCCAACTAACTCCTTTTGAAGCCTTTCTGGCGTAATTATCCCTAAGAGAATATAAAAAAGAAGCACAATTTTGTTTTAAAAATGATTTCACCTTCTAGTACATAAAAATATTATATCTCAAATTATGTAATGATTTCCATAAGATGAAAGCCTCAATATCATGCAGTTTCATAGTATAAAAGGAATTAAAGGAGGGTATTTATTTTCCATAATTTACATTGAACGAAAGTTCTGTAACACATTGAAACGGAACATTTGTTCTGTTACTATTTAATCATTCGAAAAGGAGTGATTAAATGCTTAGAGACAGAGGAACGATCAAATGGACTGCTATGATGTTGCCTGAGCATGTTACACGACTTAAACACGATTTAGCAGAAACGCAAAAAACAGATAAACCAATTATAGATGAACAACAAATAGAAGAATTTGAATCGATCATTGCCTATGCTATGGGTGTTAACAAGCCTGTAAGCTTTTCTGTCTACAATTCAGGAAGAATAGATAATCTTATTGGTCATACTCAATACATCAACTACGAGAAGAAAATGCTACATATAAAGGATTTGTCGCATGAAACTCACTTTATTATTTTTGATGATATAGTGGGAGTCTCTTATGATTGATTACACCAAGTTTCCACGGAAAAAGATACTCTGTGTTGATATGAAATCTTTTTATGCATCAATCTCAGCAGTTATGATGGGCTTAGATCCTCTTGAGTGTTATTTGGCTGTTGTAGGTAACACAGAGAGGCAGGGGAGTGTTGTCTTAGCAGCAAGCCCTAAACTTAAACAAGATTTCAAAATTAAGACTGGATCAAGATTATTTGAAATTCCTAATGATCCAAGAATCCATATTGTTAATCCTAAAATGGATACGTTTATAAATGTTTCAACGAAAATCACACAGTTGTTTTATCGATATGTCCCAGAATGTGATGTTCACACTTACTCAATCGATGAGTCTTTTTTGAAGGTTGATGGAGCTATGAGAATGTGGAAAAGTGTTGAAGAAATTACAGAACATATACAAGATGCCCTTATGAGAGAGTTTGGGCTGCCTTGTACAATTGGAATCGGTGACAACATGTTAATAAGCAAGCTTGCTCTTGATTTAGAAAGTAAAAAAGCACCCAATGGAATTGTTAGGTGGAGATATGAGGACATACCAGCAAAGCTTTGGCCAGTTAGACCAATTTCTAAAATGTGGGGAATAGGAGGGAGGATGGAACGAAACTTGAACAGAATGGGGATTTTTACAGTCGGTGCATTAGCTAGATATTCACTTGAATCTCTAGAAAAGAAATTCGGGATAATGGGAAATCAAATTTACCATCACGCTTGGGGAATTGATTTATCTGAAATAGGCACTCCGATGTTGCAGGGACAAGTGAGCTTTGGAAAGAGTCAAATTCTACTCAGAGACTACACAAAGAAAGAAGAAATAAAAGCCGTTATCCTTGAAATATGTGAAGAAGTTGCAAAAAGAACGAGAGAACATAACAAAGTGGGTAGGACAATCAGTTTAGGGATAGGATACAGCAAAGAGGATTTTGGTGGGGGATTTCACAGAAGTAAAACAATTGAAAGTCCAACAAATATCACAATGGATATATACAAAACATGTATCGAATTGTTTAACACGTTTTATCAGCACAAAACAGTCAGAAGTATTTCTGTCACATTAAGCAAAATTGAGGAAGATTCCAATCAACAACTCACTTTATTTGATGAACAGGGGTTAGAGAAAAAAAGACAGTTAGGTTATGTTATGGACGGAATTAGAAATAAATATGGCTCAAATTCGCTTCTAAGGGCTGTTTCATACACTAAAGGTGGGACGGCATTATACAGAGCCGGTTTAACCGGTGGACATAGAAGCTGATGTTGAAATCATAATGGCCTTGTTATACAATTGAATCAAAAAGAAGTGAGGATGCGCTAACACCATGGTAATGTACAATCTGTCCTATCAAGCGCCTGGCTAATCATGAGATATATTTATATTAAATTGATTATGTAATTCTTAATGCATCCTCTTCAATCCTGATCAACTGGGGAAATCTCTACAGCACCCTGGAAATCATGTATGATCGATAGGGTTATTGACATCACTGGACTTGGGTTTATCACAGGTGGAATGCAAAAACTGACTGTAAATTAGCTGTTGAGATCATCAAAATCGTTGGAAAAAACGCAGTCAAGGGTGGCGTTATTATACGCAAGCCTTGCTTGGTTCAGCGTTCGCTGTATTGGAAAATAAGCCAAAAGTAGAGGGGACAAATTAATATGAACAGTATTAAGTACATATCTTATTTTGTAATATCACTTGTGCTACAGTTGCTGTGGTTCGTTGCAATGAAAAAGAGCACAGATGTCACGATACTAGACATGTTAGTTTTGTCTCTATTATTCACGCTTTTCATGTTTGTTATTGATAAAGTATTCAAGAAAAAGCAGACTGCCTAGTCTGTTTTTTCTATTAATTGATTATGTCATTGTGCCAACGTGCCATGGACTTCAAATAATTCTTATTCGTTACATCAGTAAAATTCTTCCCACAATACTTGCATCAGTAACGTTGGCGTTCTAACTGCGACTGCTTATTTTCACATTATATTTACCGAAACGAACAGCTTTATTGGAATGGCAATGTGAACAAGTACATCTTATGCTTCTGTTCTGAAACCTCTTTACAGGTCCATAAGCAGCCAAAGAGTTTGTAAAGAACTCTTTGAGACGGTATTGTCTGTTGTACTTAACTTTCTGATTTCTCGAATAATCTCCTTCAATGCCATTCGTAACAACTCTCTCTCGTTCTTTTTATTGTAGAACAAAGAACGGCCATTGGCCGCTCACTTATTATTGAAATTTTTCTTGTAAGACTTAGTATGGATAAAGGATTGTCATTAAGCTAAGGGAAGTTTAGTTAAAGAGCTGTGTTTATTTTTGACCCAACAATAATACATTTTTTTTGAAGAAGAAAAGATATAATAAGAAATGAATAGAGCCTATATACGAAACTTTATTTAGGGGTGCAAATATGAAAAATATTTCAATACTAATTGCTGATGATGAGGAGGAAATTGCTGATCTAATTGCCTTTCATTTAGAAAAAGAAGGATACCATGTTATGAAAGTATCGAATGGTCAAGAGGCTGTTTGCGTTGTGGAGAATCAGGTCTTTGATTTGCTGATTTTGGATATTATGATGCCCAAAATGGATGGATATGAAGTAACACGCCGTATTCGTGAACATCATAATATGCCTATCATATTTTTAAGTGCTAAAACATCTGATTTCGACAAAGTACAGGGACTCGTAATTGGAGCAGATGATTATATGACTAAACCATTCACTCCCATTGAATTGGTAGCTCGTGTAAATGCCCAGTTACGGAGATTTACGACATTGAATCAAGCTAAGGGCGAAAATAAATCAAATTTAGAGTTTGGTGGACTAGTTATTTCTCCTGATCAACGTGCGGTTACCCTTTACGGAGAATATATTGAGCTAACTCCTAAACAGTTTGATATTTTGCACTTATTAGCCAGTCATCCAAAGAAAGTCTATAGTGTGGAAAACATTTTTCAGCAGGTGTGGGGCGAAGCGTATTTTGAAAGTGGGAATACAGTTATGGTTCATATTCGTACGTTACGAAAAAAACTTAAAGAAGATAAACAGAAAAACAAATTAATTAAAACTGTGTGGGGAGTTGGATATACATTCAATGGTTAAAATCATAGGGAATTTTCGCTCAAAAATGATTATGTTATTTGGATTGAGCATGCTTCTGTCTGGTACCATAACATATATCATCTTTAAAATACTTCAATATTATTATCATACTTGGGTTTATTACGGCGATTTATTAGCCCACTTTCGATTATTTATGAAAAAAATGGGAGACATTAACTTCTTTTTACTTATCTTTATTCCACTTTCGATATTATTTTTCTTTCTCCTTACTAAACGGTATTCTACCTATTTCAATGAGATTTCAAGTGGAATTCACTACCTTGCTCGTGGCGACTTTCAGTATAAAGTTGAAATCCAATCAAATGATGAGTTTAACGAT
Source organism: Bacillus sp. FJAT-53060 (assembly GCF_037104745.1). Lineage (NCBI taxonomy): Bacteria > Bacillati > Bacillota > Bacilli > Caryophanales > Bacillaceae > Bacillus > Bacillus sp. FJAT-53060. The sequence goes on along the minus strand of NZ_JBAWSW010000025.1, from coordinate 8,585 downwards.
ATTGCGAAAGACATTAATCTCGCAAGTGAAAAATTAAAAGAAGCTATAGTAAGAGGTGACTTTTCGGAAAGCAGTAAGGATCAGCTAGTCGTAAACTTAGCACATGATCTGCGTACACCACTGACTTCTATTTTGGGTTACTTGGATTTAATCCTTAGAGATGAAAGTTTAACGAAAGAACAAGTCAGGCATTTTTTAACGATTGCTTTTACTAAATCCCAACGTTTAGAAAGGCTAATTGATGAATTATTTGAGATAACTAAAATGAATTATGGAATGTTGCCAGTAGATAAAAAAAGATTGAATTTAGCTGATCTGCTAAACCAATTAAATGAAGAATTGTATCCAGTATTCCAAAACAATCAATTGATTGCCCGGATGAATACTCCGATCCATTTACCCATTATCGGCGATGGAGACTTATTAGCACGACTGTTTGAAAATCTTATCACCAATGCAATTCGTTATGGGTATGACGGTCAGTATGTCGATATTAATGGTTCTATTGAAGAAAATGAAGTGGTAATACAAGTTGTGAATTATGGAGACAGCATTCCTCCAGATGAACTCCCGCATCTGTTTGATATGTTCTATACCGTCGACAAAGCACGAACCCATCGAGAAGATAGTACAGGGTTAGGCCTATTCATTGCGAAGAATATTGCAGAGCAGCATAATGGATCAATTACTGCTGAAAGCAGCATCGTACAGACAACTTTTGAAGTCCGATTACCAAAGGAAAGTGGAGCAAATGATGAAGATTGATTTCAAATATATGATTTAAGAAAAATTTAAGATTTACCCACTCTTTTTTTTAATTATTTTTACCTATACTTTGATACAAAGAAGAGTAAGGAGGAAATTGAAACATGAAGAAGTGGGGATTTTTGCTATTACTAATTTTCAGCTTATTATTAGCATCCATATATTTTGAATATAAATCTGATTTAACAAATGTAAAAATGCAGATATATAATCCAAATAAAATTAAGGCAGAGGATAGAAGGGCTCCCGAAAATAGTCAACAAATAAATATTACAGAAAACCAAATTTACCAAGGAAATCTGCTCTTGGTCAACAGTGAATACCCAGTTCACAAAGAGAGTATTAAAACAGACGTGGTCAATTTAACCATGCACAATGAATTGACACAGGGATATGTGCTATTAGATAGTAAAATTTATATGTCAAAGGATATTGCACATAAATTTTCAGAAATAGTCACTGATGCTAGAAAAGATGGAATCCATAATTTCGCCATCACAAGTGGATTTCGCAGTTTTGAGGAACAAAAAGAACTATATGAAAAATATGGACATGACCGCGCTTTATCTCCGGGTTATAGTGAACACAATTTGGGATTATCGCTTGATGTAGGGTCTACACAGATGAAGATGGAAGATGCACCAGAAGGGAAATGGATAGAAAAAAATGTTTGGAAATACGGCTTTATTTTACGCTATCCAAAGGGGAAATCTGATATTACAGGTATCCAATATGAGCCTTGGCATATTCGCTATGTTGGTTTTCCCCATAGTGCGATTATGAAGGGAAAGGGTTTTGTTTTAGAAGAATATTTAGATTTCCTAAAGGAAAAAAAGAAGGTTTCTGCTACGGTCGAAGGAAATCAATATACAGTTTCTTATTACCCTTTTTCTGAAAACATGACCATTAATCTACCGAAAAATCACAAATATGAGATTTCAGGTGACAATATGGAGGGAGTAATTGTTACCGATAACGAATGATAAATGAAAAAACAGGAAATTTACTTAATACCCAAATCCAATCAATGTAAGAGTAAGTTTATAGGTAAAGATTACTCCACAAACTGGCCTCAATTGTTGCAGAATCAAAAGCCTAATTCCTCGTTAATATCGAAAGGGGAATTAGATTTTCATTTACATATGATCAGGTCTGCCCAAATATTGTACATGTTGATTACACCGAAGCATTATTGGCACTTTGAGCACGCTTGGTTATTTTGCCCTTTAACAAAACCATGAAGAGGCTATCAGAGGACACACATCAAGTATTGGTTTCGATAAATTCAGTTAGAAGAAAGCCCCACAAAGGTTTTTTTATTTGAATATCTTTTTTATTAGTTTGCCGGATGCTTTCCCCGATGCACGCCGCATGATACGTTTTCCGACAGTACCCTTTTAAACAGCGTTTACGTCACTCTTTTATAAAGTGTTGTTCTTATTTTGTTCATGTTCATTTTACGCTTATGATAAAAGGCCATATAGATTTGTATACAGTATTTGAATTGGGCTGATTGAAAGTGGCAAACTTGTTGATGAGTCAACTGAAAGAGATCAACAATAAGACAAAAGAACAAACAGAATTGTGTGGTTTTAAAGCTTCTTTTACCGTGCTGCATGAGATTGACTTGCTGTCAGAAAGTCTTGTATCGATCCTATTCAAAAATACTTGATGCAAAACGTATTTTTAAAGGAAACGGTTATTGAAGATTGAGGTGATTCATATTAAAATGATGTCAAATGGACTAATTAGCATTTGCTAATAGAAGTTCAAGAAGTTCCATATTAGTGAAATCATGTGATATACCTGAAGGTGATTGGGGGCGTAGAATGAGCAAAGTTCCTGTTGCGGAATTAGCATCACTATTAAATGACTGGAACATGGAAATCAAAAAAGATCATGTGGATGAGGCAGAACGATTATTTGCCAAAGCGAAACAAGCGGTAGAGGAAATCGACGATGCTGACATCCTCATGTACTATTCTCTTCTTGAAAAAAGGCATCACATTCTCATGTATAATTTGCGAGGGCAAAAGGGCAGTGTATCAACGAAAAGTATAGAAGGTCAATATGGCAAGAAAGATGAGGATTTGTCTAATCGCCTTGCCTACTATTTCGATTTTTATGAGGGTGTGTATGAGCAGCATCAGGGAAATTTTGAGGTTGCATTACAGATGTATCGAAGTGCTGAAAAGCTCTTAGATAAAATCCCAAGTGAGATTGAACGTGCTGATTTTGATTTTAAGGTGGCGTGGCTTTACTATCGCCTTAGTCATATTATGTACTCTTTAAGTTATATCCGGAGAGCCCTTCACGTCTATAAACGTCACAAGCATTATGAAAGAAGGACGGTACTTTCATACTCTCTCGTCGCTGCGAATCTAACAGAGATCGGCCGGTACGAAGAAGCGCTTGATAATTATCGTCTGGCAGAAGACGTTCTGACATCCGAGCAGGATGACTTTATGCTGGCTCAGCATCACCACAATGTGGCCATTTTATATTCATTTTGGAACAAGCCGAAGGAGTCAATACGTCATCTTGAAAAAGCGTTGTCCCATCAAGAGTATTATGATTCAGAATTCTTTTTCAATTCTACGTATCTGATTAGCCGGGAACTCTGTGTGATTGGTGAAAAGCAGCGTGCAAGCCAATATATAGAAGCTGCTTATGCCAGAATAAAAGATACTTCTCATGAAGTGATTCATCTAAAAATAGGTATCGTACATGATCTTTACTTAACGAATGCGCCACAAAGATTTCAGCAAATTGATGAGAAATTAAGAAAGTTAGAAGAAAAGAATGAATATCATGAAGTAAAAGAGCTTTCACATTTTGCGGCAAAATATTGTGAAAAGCAAGCACTTTTTCAGCAGTCTGTTTTTTATTTGAATAAAAGCTTAGAAGCGGATTTACATATGAAAAGAATGGGGTTGAATTAAGATGAAAACAGGATTAAAAGTATTATTCGTTGTGGGTTTAGCCATCGCTGCGGCTGTTTTAACTGAAAACGTTGCGGGTTCATTCGAAGTAGCAGAAAAAATTATAGGAGGTTAATCACCCATCCAAATCTTGCCCTTGTTGATAATATCAGCAAGGGTTTTTTGTATGAATAGGCTCTTCTTATTAAACGCTGCAAGAACGTTTAATAAGAAGAATTCGCAATAAAGGGGGTGTGCAAATTTTTTACCTGCCCCATTATTCTAAATAAACATAGGCAGTAGCAACAAGTTAAAAAGGTCACCTTTTTTTGCTTAATTTAATTTTTTGCAGGACTTTTCATTCAAATTTTATTAAATTGGGCTATTGTACATAGAAGTTGAAAGAATAGAGGGAACACGAACACCCCTCCATTAGTGATGCATATGATGAGATGAGGTGTATCGTGAAGGTAGGTGATTGTATGTATACACGGGCATATGGAGGCTTTCATGGAATTGGACCGGTTGGCCCTCATATTGGCTTTGGCGGGTATTATGTGAGCCCTGGTGTGTTCTCTGGTTTAGGTGGTTATCCTGGGTATGGCGGATATGGTTCATTTTCGGGACCGTATGGCTCAACGTTCATCATGGGACATCCTCCTGGCTTTTATGTGAGGAGCTTTTAATTCAGCCTTCACCAATTGAAATATCCGTTGGCTATTTCAATTGGTGAAGGTGTTTGCATGTGGCAGTGATAATAATCACCCCTAAAATGCAAACAGGCAGCCAAATAATCATGAAATTGATCGAGGTATCTGCGTATGCAAACTAAAGCAGACCTAGACAGTAAAAGGAAATGGATCCTATTCGTATCAAGCTCATATGCTTATCAGGGGTTCTTCTTTTTTTGGAATTTGATAAGCGCTGAGCATAGCAAGTGTACTCGTTAGAACGGTTGTTGAAATGCCAGCCACATTCAATTTACGGGCGGGCGCTCGTCGACTGCATGCCTATGTCTATACTTAAAAGAATAATCAGCATAAAATAGACACCCTGTGAATAAGGAAAAATGGTCTTCCCTTTCTTTTTCTCAAATAAATAAGTGTAACGCTTAATGACTGCGTATGTCCATCTTATGAGGTGGTAAAATGTCTTGAAGCTGATATAAGACTTGTCTAAAAGGATCATTATTCACAATGTGCCTCATTCGGCGAAATGGATCGCCTTTTTCCTTTAGACGCTCAATGACAGCCGACATGGTAAAAAGAGAAGGATGAAGTTCTTTGTGATTCAGTTCGTCCCATTCAAGCGGTGTTGCAACAAGTCCAAGCTCGTTTCCTCTTGGGGAATACGGAGCGATGATTGTTTTTCCAGCATCGTGCTGAAGGTAATCTAAATACAAACGATTGCCGCGCTTTTTCTTTAGACGTTCTAGTGTAAAAAGCTCAGGCGCTTGTTCGCATAAAAATTGACAGATAAAAGCTGTGAATTGTCTCGTTTCTTCATATGTGAAGGCATTTTTCTTTAATGGAATATAAACTTGTAGTCCTTTGCCGCCGCTTGTTTTAATAAAAGCGGTGAGGAAGAGTTCGTCTAAAAGTGCTTTAATTCGTTTTGCTGCTTCTATGGCTAGGTGAAATTCTTTGACAGATGGCGGGTCTAAATCAAAGACAATCTCTGTTGGGCACTCGGTATCTCTTGTTTCAAAAGGGATATGAAATTCCATCGCCAGCTGGTTGCCGAGCCAAAGTAATGTCTTAGGATCATTACAAACTGTATATTGAATATCTTGAACTTGATCAACCACAACAAAATTTGGCGCATAATCGGGCGTCGATTTCTGATAAAAAGATTCACCTCCAATGCCATGAGGGAATCGAATTAAAGTCAGCCGTCTTTCACGTAAAAAGGGCAATAGATAGGGAGCCGCCTGTCTCAAATAAAGTAAGTAATCTGCTTTGGTGATATGAAGTACCGGGACAATCGGTTTCTCCGGATGAGTGACATCAATTGCGGCTGGGAGCGGATACACTTGTTTGAGCATTTGCTGAAAGGTACACGCTGCTGGATCAGCATCTAGTAAAAATGAAGAAAAGCGGGGCTCTCTTAACGCTGATCCATCAAAGGATACACAAGCAATACTTGCGACAATAGATGGCGGGATTTCATATTGTGATGCTTTTATCAGATGGCCTTTTGTTTGAAATAACGTACGCAGTGTTTGTTCTTCTTCTTTAGAAAAACCATGCTTGAATTGAACAACTTCTATGAGATCGGAATCTTGATAAATACATCCTTGGAAATAGCCATTTTCTTTATCAAAACGGGTCACAATGACAGATACGTATCGCCAATTTTTGATTTTCAGCCATTCTTTCGAGCGTGCATTATCATGCCATTTACTCGTCTTTTTTTTGGCAACTAGTCCTTCTGCTAAATGCGTCGTCATCAGCTCTTTCATTTGCTCAGGGTTACGATCTGTTTGAATGATTTGAAGAAGGGAAGGATGATCCAGCTGAACGGAAGGTGGAAGCTTTGCCTGTTGGAACACTTTCTGTAGCCATTCTTTTCTTTCAATAAGGGGGAAATCAATGAGGGATTTCCCTTTACACTTCAATATATCAAATGCAATCAAATGACATGGAAACCGCTCAGCCTGCCATTGAATGGCTTCTTTGTTTTTCAGCCTGCCTCTTTGCTGAACCTTCGCAAAATCACTTTGCTGTTCACTCATTAAATAGACCAATTCTCCATCTAAGGTTAGCGGTAAAAAAGGAGCAAGTCGATCCTTTAATTGTTTACACTGATCAATCACCTCAGGAAATTGGTCGTTTAATCGTTTTCCAGCTCTACTCTCCAAATGGATCTCGTCTACTTCCCACACAAGAATGGTCCGAAATCCATCATACTTTAATTCATACAGCCAGTCTGCTCCGACAGGAATATCATGGGCAGACGTTAATCGCATAGGTTTCATTGTACTTTTCACTTCCTCACATTGTGTGTTCTTAGATTGGGATGAAATTTTCATAAACATACATAAGTCTGGTAAAAACATTACATAGTAAGGAGAAAAGAACGGAGGCGTCACGATGCATACAGTATGGAAGGGCGGTATTAGCTTCGGATTGGTCAATATTCCAGTTAAGCTGTTTACCGCTACAGAGAATAAAGATATTAAATTAAGACAGCTACATAAAGAATGCCATACGCCCATTAACTACAAAAAGGTTTGTGCCAATTGCGGTGAAGAGGTAGCTCCAGAACAAATAGTCAAAGCATACGAGTATGCTAAAAATAAATTTATTGAATTGGACAATGAAGAGCTAGAAAGACTGCGAAAAGAAAATGAAGAAAAAGCCGTCGAAATCATTGACTTTGTGAAGATAGAAGACATTGATCCGATCTATTATGAACGAAGTTATTTCTTATCACCAGATACAGGTGGAACGAAGGCTTATTCATTACTAAGAAAAGCCTTGCAAGAATCGGGAAAAATTGGTGTAGCCAAGATTATGATACGTTCAAAAGAACAATTGGCGATTGTCAGATGTTATAAACATATTTTGCTGATGGAAACCATTCATTTCCCTGACGAAATTAGACAAGTATCAGACGTGCCAAATATCCCGCAAGAGGAAAACATTGTGAAGAAGGAGTTAGATACAGCGCTCCTTTTAATCGAGCAGCTGACCACAACCTTCGATCCAGATGCATATCAGGATGAATACAGGGAGCAGCTAATGAATGTAATTGGAGATAAAATATCTGGTGAGCATACCGTTCAGCCAGAAATAATAGGTAAGAAAGATGTATCATCCAATGTAACCGATTTGATGGCAGCTTTGCAGGCTTCTATCGATCGATCAAAACCGTCAAAGGCGAAAAAAGCAGCCCCTAAGAAAAGAAAAGGACCCACTAAAAAAGAAAAGAATGCGTAAGAAAAAGACCGCTCACTTTGGTCTTATCCTGTCAAGTAGACAAATATAAAAAAACCACACAGTCAAAATTACAGATTCATCGTCATATTTGACAGGACTACTAGATGAAGCAGACCATCTCAGACACACCAAAATGAGTAAGACATCTATGATTAACTTATCAAGATCATGGTTTCAATATATGTCACTTGTTTTTTAAAAAATAATTTCACGATGACTCCCAAAATAATAGGAATGAACACAACTTGTACAATCGACAAAAATAAAGCTCCCGGCGATACAGGTAACCAAGAGTTCTAGCAAATACATTGGAGGCTACTACCCATCTGAGCAGCAGCCTACGAGGATGACACCTACAGCGATTTCAGAAGGAACTGTAATCCGTAAGCTAATAGAATTGCAATAAATGGCAAGAGTCAACCCAGCACATAAATAGACTTTGAAACAGCTCTTTAAAATCTTCAGCAGACAGGACCAAAAATAATGATACCGAGTAAAAAAGGGATATAAGGTACAATCACGCCAAATTCAGCAGAAAAGGCAAATCCAAGACATGCAAATACAATGACCCATATCGTAAATGTTCTTCCTGCAAAGTGACTAATGGTTAAAAGGATGTTCATTCATTGATTCATTTAAACGAATATTATGGGAAAACAGCCCATTATTTGTATCTGTTTCAATAATGATATTATGTAAACAAAAAACACCCCACATTGAAGTGCACCCCAAATATTAGACACAGTCTAACATTTAGAGGTGCTTTTCTTTGGCTAAATTTACAATTGAAGATAAAATCAAAGCGGTAAAACGATACCTCATTGACCGTGGGAGCTTGCTTAGAATTGCAAAACAGATTGGCGTGAACAAAAGTATACTTCAATATTGGGTCAGAAAGTATCAATATCATGGCGAAAAAGCTTTTTCAAAGTCATATACAAATTATCCAGTCCGATAT